>JANNHX010000128.1:0-12493 GCA_031404615.1 Chloroflexota bacterium | reverse complement strand
GGATCGCGGTGCGCGGTACCAGCAGGCGGTGCATGAACATCTGCTTGGCGTGGCTGGCGCTGTCGGTGATGCCGGCCGTGCCGGTGAAGTCCGGCGCCGACAGCGTGGTCGCGCGCTCCAGAAGAGCTCGTGGAGGTTCGGGACCGCCTCGAGGTGCTCAGGCTTGAAGTAGTCGTGCCACAGGACGTCGAGATGGTGCTTGACGAGGTCCGCGCGGTCTTCCTTGATCTTGATGGCGCGGGTGCGGAAGACCTGGTCCTCGTTGGCCGCGTACTTCTCGACGATGCGGTAGCAGGACTCGGCCTCGATGCGGGCCTGCTCCGGGTCGTAGACGCCGCAGGGCAGGTCGCAGTGCGCGTGCGCGACCACCTTCGGGGCGAGGATGCGGGTGAGAAGGGACATGAGGGGCGACCTCCGGGCAGTGAGGGCGGCGGAACGTGCCGCAAGGGGGGCCGTGCGATGGCCCCCGGCCCTCGAAGTGTCCGGGCGCGCGCTGGGACTGTCAAACGGTCAGGGTTCCCGCGCGTCATCGTCCGGGCGGCTTGACGACGTGACGACGGGCTGGGGAGGACCTCGTCGGGCCGAGTGCGTCCTCGAGGGCGGGCCACCCGCCCTTGTCCCCGGACCCCTCGCGCGCGTAGGATCGTCGGGCGCCGCGTCAGCGCGGCCGCGGTCGGCATCGCCGGCCCCGGTTCTGCCATCGGGCGTGGCGCTTGGTGAGGCAGGTTCGATTCCTGCATCTGATGCTCGTCCGGTGCCGGATCGGCGGCGACGCAGCGTGTCGGCGGCCCTGCAGGGCTTCGGGCCCTCCGCCATCGACCCGTGATCCGGCCCGGCGGGCCCAACCTCGGTGGGGGAGACATCGTGGAATACGTCCTGCCGGTCCTGGTCCTGCTGGTCGCGGCCCTCGTGGTGATTGCGATCGTCCGCGAGGTCCATGTCGTGACGATCCACGACTACGAGCGGGGCCTGCGCTTCAGCCGAGGGCGCCTGGCGGGGCTCGTCGATCCTGGGCTGCACATCACGTTCGGGCCGCTGTCCGAGATCCGGCCGCTGGACGTGCGGCCGTCGATGATGCCGATCGAGGGCCAGGAGGTCCTCACGGCGGACGGCGTCGCCGCGAAGATCAGCCTCGTTGCCCGGTACGAGGTGGGTGACCCGGTCGCCGCGATGACCCGGGACGCGGCCTGGTCGCGGACGCTGTACCTGCTCCTCCAGCTTGCGCTGCGCGATGCCGTGACCCGCCGGACGCTCGACGAGACGCTGGCCGCCCGCCGCGAGCTGGGACCCGAGATCCGCGACGCCGCCGCCGGCCGCCTGGCGGCGCTGGGCGTGGAGCTGCTCGAGGTCGAGGTGCGGGACGTGATGCTCCCGGGCGAGCTCAAGCGCTCGTACGCGTCGGTGCTCGTCGCGCGCAAGGAGGGGGAGGCATCGCTCGAGCGGGCCCGCGCGGAGACGGCGACGCTGCGGTCCCTCGCAAATGCCGGCCGGACCATCGCGGACAACCCGGGGCTGCTCCAGCTGCGGATCCTCCAGGAGATCGGCGCGTCGAGCGGCAACACGGTCGTGTTTGGGGCGCCCGATGCGGGCCTCGTGCTCAAGGCGTCGCCGGTCCCCGCCGCCACGCCGCGCTCCGGCCGCTCGAGACGGGGCGACACGGATGCCTGAGGTCCTCCCCGCGAGCGGCGCCGTCACGGGCGTCGAGATCGAGCGCAACCTTGCGCGGCCGGGGTCCCGGATCGACCCCTGGTCGTGAAGCGCCGGAAACCGCTGCGCCCGGGACGGGTATCATCCCGCCGATGAGCGAGCGAGGGCTCTCCACCGAGGGCGCACCGGCCTGTCCGTTCGTCGCGTTCGAGGACGACCGCGACGGCCGCGCGACCGCACCCGATCACCGGCACCGCTGCTTCGCGGAGCCGCGTCCCGCGACCCGCGCGCTTGCCCACCAGGAGGCGTACTGCCTCAGCTCCGCGTTCCCGGTCTGCCCCACGTTCCAGGATTGGGCGCGCCGCGAGGCCGCCGCCGCCCGCCCGTCGCCCTCCGGCCAGGCCGCGGTCCGCGAGGAGCCGCCGCAGGGCCGGCCGCTGCCGCCCCCGGAGCGCGAGCCTCGCCGCACGACCAGCGAGACGCCGATCCCCGCGGATCCGCCGCGACGCCCCCCGCACCGTGACTGGGCCGCGCCGCCCCCGTGGGCGGGCGAGGATGCGGCTGCCGCCGGGCTGGCGGGCGCCGCCGGGCTCGCCGCGGGCGCCGCCGCCGCGGGCACCTTCGACGCCGACGACGCCCGATACGTGCCCGCGCGCGGCGACGACCGATACGGGCCGCCGCATGAGGACGACCGCTACGCGCCCCCGCGCGACCCTGCGCCCACCCCCGCGACCCCGGTCCGCGACGCGGACTACCCGGTGGAGTCCCGCGGCCTCGCCGGCAGCGCGGCACACCGCATGGCCGGCCCGGACCCCGACGAGCCCGTCCCCGCGCGCCCGACAGGCGGCTACGCGGACGATGACCTCGACGACTGGGCTGCCGGTGCCGCCGGCGCGGCGGTCGCGGGTTCCGCCGCAGCCGCCCGGGCGACGCCTCCGCCCTCTCGGCGCGAGCCCGCGCCGAGACGCGACGGCCGCACCGGCGACCGCGGGACCCCGGGTCGCGGCGAACCAACCCCGCGCGGGCCCGTCGGACAGGATCCCAACGAGCTCTTCGGGCCCGCCTGGGAGCGCCCGCGCCGCTACGAGGCCTACCCGACGCTCCGGACCCGCATCGGGATCCCGGCCCTGGGTGGCCTGCCCAAGGTCGCGATCTGGGCCCTGGTCCTGCTCCTCGCGGCCTTCGTGCTGTTCCTGTTCGGCCCCAGCCTCCTGGGCATCGGCGGCAAGGCCGATAACGGCGGCGTCGGCGGCTCGCCGACCCCGGTCGCCACCGAGGAGACCACCGCAGAGCCCTCGCCGACGGAGCCGCCGGCGCCCACGCCGCAGGTCTACGTCGTCGCGAAGGGCGACACGATGTCCAAGATAGCCAACAAGTTCGGCGTCACGGTGGAGGCGCTCCTGGCCGCCAACCCGCAGATCAAGAACCCGAACAAGATAAAGATCGGCGACCAGGTCACGATCCCGGTGCCGGTCCAGGACGGGGCGCTGGGCGGCGACGACGGGACGGTCGGGGGAGCGGAGTCCGCCGTACCCTGACGGGTCGAGGCTGGACGGCGCGGGCCGTGCCCGCGAGACGCGCGCGACCCCGCGACCGCGCGAGACCCGCGGCTGCGCTACCGCGAGAAGGGCGTCAGGTTGATCGAGGTGATCTTGCCGGCCTCGACGCGGAACTGGGCGTCGAGGTGCTGGCTCGGGGCGCCGGGCCGGATCACGATCAGGTCCGCCTGGTAGGTGTTGCCAAGGTCCCGCACGTCGCCCGGGACCATCTTGAGGCCCTTGTCGGCCCGCAGGAACCAGCCACCCACCCGCTCGACGCCGCGCAGCATCTGCGAGTTGTCACCGATGTGGATGCGCATCTCGACGCGCTCGTCCATCAGCGCGACCGCGGCGTCGACCTCGCCCGCGTTCAGATGCTCGAAGAAGATTTCCATCGTGTCGGTGGCACCCATGGCCGGGAGTGTACCGGGAACGGCCAACCCGACGCCGCAGCGCCGGTCGCCGCCGGTCGCCGCCGCGCTGGTCGCGCCGCCACGGGACCCGGCACCGGACGCGGCACGGGACCCGGGACTAGAAGCCGCCGCCCGCTCCGCCGCCGCCCCCGCCGGAGCTGCCACCGGAGAACCCGCCTCCACCGCCCCCGGACCCGGACGATGCCGGTGAGTTCCCGATCGTGCCCAGGGCCGCCATCATCCCCCCGAAGTTGGGGATCGGCGACGAGCTCATCATCCCGGGCGCCCAGCCGCCGCCACCGTCTCCACCCCGGTCGCCGTAGCCGGAGCCCGCGCTCCAGTACCACATCGGCATGTAGGCGTGGCTTGCGCGGCCGGTGCAAAGGTCCTCGGAAGAGCGCTGGAGCACCTGCTCGACCTCCGACTGGAGCCCGAGCGCGACGCCCCACACGACGGCGTCGTCCGGGTCCTCGATCAGGGGGATCGCCGATGTCGCCACGACCTCGCCCATCGAACGAGACAGCGCCATCGTCTTCTCGAGCGTCCGCCGGTAGGCCTCCAGCATCGCGACGATCACGGCGCCGTCCTTCGTCCGGGCCGGCATCGCGCCCGAGATCATGAACAGCCACAACGCGGACACGATGAGTGCGACGCCGATCAGCACGAGGCCGCTGGACGGAAGGTTGAAGCCGATGAACAGCGCCGCGAACGCGGCGACGAAGGCGACGACGCCGCGGATCATCCAGCGACCCGACACCTTGCCCGGCGCTTCGACGAACCAGCCCTGGTCAACGAGGTGCTTCTCCAGGTTCGAGTTGAACGTGCTCACGCTCTTGCCGAACTCGAGGATCTCGGCGGGGGCGATGTAGGCGGCCCCGCCGCCGATCGAGTGCAACCGGGTGAGCAGGTAACCCGTCGCCCCGTCCATCGGACGGCGGCGGACACGCTCGAGGCGGGCCTGCTCGACCGGGTCGGGCGGCGCCGCATCCACGGTGTGGATTCCGATCTCGGGCTTGCCGCCGAAGATGGAGCCGCTCGCCTCCGCGCGGAACCCGATGTGGCCGCGGCCCGCGAGGTCGAGGCTCGCCGCCGTGAGCGCGCGCCGGGTCACGCTGCCGTCGCGGATCGCGGCGCCGGCCGCGGGGGTGAGGCCGGGCGGCGGGGCGGGCATGAGGATCGACGGATCGTCGAGGTAGACCGGGTCCTTGCCCCGCCGGAGCCAGATGAACAGCGATCCGAGGACCACCAGCAGCACGATCCCCGGGGCCAGGACGAGCCCGAGGACCGCGTTGAGGACCCGGAACGTGCCGGCGCCGGCGACCTTGTCCAGCGCGACGAGCGCCGCCCCGTCGAGGTCGCACTCGCGCAGGAGCGGCAGCATGTCGTTCTCGAAGATCCGCTGGCGGTCCTCGTTGGAGAGCCACGTCTCGCGGAACCCGGGCCCGGCGTAGAGCTGGACCTGGCCGTGGCAGGTGTCGCCCTGGTTGAGGTCGAACAGGATCACGAGGCCATCGCCGACGCCGGCGCGGCCCACGCCCCACTGGTCCATCAGCGCGATGGCGTCCGCCTCGGCCCTGGCCGTCGAGACGGGTGTGGGGACGAGCTGGGTGTAGACGACGACCTCACCGCCCGTGTCCGCCTCGAACGTGTCGATCGCGGCCTCGAGCCTGGCCTCGGTGTCGGGGCGGAGCACGTCGGCGGTGTCGTACACCGCCTGGTCCGTGACCGGGTCCGGGTACGGCGGCCCGGCGGCGACGGCGAAGGCGGGGAGGAGACCGATGGCCGCGACGGCGGCGCTGAGCGCGAGGCGGACGATGCGCATGGGCGAATGCTACGCGGGCGGCGCCGCGGCGACGAGCCGGTTCCGTCGCCCCGGATTCAGCGCAGTCGCCTCGCCGCCGAGTCTCCTGTGGATGAGATCGCGGAGGCTGCCGCACGGCTCGAGCGCCAGACGACCGGAATCCGACATGAGCTCTGCGTGGGCTCCCCGGATCTCATCCACACCGTGCGAGTGGCGGGAGGCCCGACCGCCGCTCATCGCGTGCTGCGGGTCAGTCGCGGACGACGAGGCCGATGACCGCCGAGATCAGCGACAGCAGCACCGATGCAACGACGGCGCCGAGGATCGTGTCCGCCGTGATGCCCGTGGTCGGCCAGCCGCCGATGGTGAAATCGAGCTTCGCGACGTTCTGGACGCCATAGGCGATCGCCATGAGGAGCGCGGCGTTGATGACGAACCCGGACAGGCCGAGCGTCACGAGCGAGATCGGGAAGGACAGGATCTTCACGATCGGCTTGATGACCGCGTTCACGGCGCCCACGACCAGCGCGACGAAGACCTGGGGCGGGAAGAAGGCGCCCTTCATGTCGATCATCGACGCCGGGAGGACCTGGAGCAGCAGCAGGAACGCAAGCGCACCCGCCAGGATCGACAGGATGAAGCCCTTCACGTCAGCCCTCCGAGCGATGGACGATGCGACCGCCGAAGACGGTGAGGCGCACGCCGGTGCCGATGATCGCAGATGATCCGGCCGCGAGCAGGTCGCGGTCGAGGACCACGACGTCGGCGTCCATCCCAGGGGCGATCAGCCCGCGGCGGTGCTCGGCATGGGCCGCGAAGGCGGAGCCCGCCGTGTAGGCCTCGAGCGCGTGCGCGACCGTGAGCCGCTCGCCGGGGAGCCAGCCCCCTGCCGGCCGCCCGTCCTGTGTCTGGCGATTGACCGCGTTGTTGAGCGCGATGAACGGGTCGAACGGTACGACCGGCCAGTCGGACCCGAAGGCAAGCGTGCCGCCCGCCTCGCGGATCGACCGCCAGGCCCACGCGCGGCCCGCCCGGTCCGGCCCGATGTTCCCGGCCCAGACGTCGATCTGGTTGGGCGACGGGTCGCCGTGGTACGGCTGCATCGACGCGACGACGCCGAGGCTCGCGAACCGCCCGACGTCCGCGGGGTCGATGGTCTCGATGTGCTCGACGCGGTGGCGGCGGGCGTGGGTCCCTGGCGCAGCGCCGGTGCCGTGCGGGTCGCCGGCCCACGGGCCGTTGACGCGGGCCGCGTGCTCGAACGCGTCGAGCGCGAGGCGGACGCCCCGGTCGCCGATCGCGTGCAGCTCCACCTGCCAGCCGCGGCGGTCCGCCTCGGCGACGAACGCGTTGAGCGTGTCGGGCTCCCAGGCGGGCAGGCCGGCGCCGGTGTCGCCCTCGTACGGCGCCAGCATCGACGCCGTGCGCGCCTCGATCACGCCGTCCACGAACCCCTTGAGGATCCCGGCGGTGAGCGTCGCGCCGCCGCGCATGGGGAAGGCCTGCGCCTCGTAGCCGTCCAGGCGGTCGCGCCACTCGGCGAGGGTCTGCCCGGGCTCCATGATCAGCGCGCCGCGGAACCGCAGGTCGAGCTCGCGTGCCGCGTGGACGCGCTCCCAGAAGGCGAGCTCGTCGGGCTCCAGCCAGGCGTCCTGCGCGGCGGTGAGGCCAAGCGCATGCATCGCGGTCTGCGCGCCACGCACCGAGGCGCGGTCGTCGTCCTCCGACGGCTGGGGGATATGCCGCTCCACGAGGAGCTGGGCGCCTTCCTTGAACGCGCCGGTCGGGTTGCCGCCTGCGTCGCGGACGATCAGGCCGTTGGGCGGGTCGGGCGTCTCGCGACCGATGCCGGCGAGGCGCATCGCGGCCGTGTTGGCCCAGCCGGTGTGGCCGTCGTAGCAGTCCATCCACGCGGGCCGGTCCGGGACGACCGCGTCGAGCAGCGCCGCCGTGGGCATGTCGCCCGGGAAGGGGGCATACAGCCAGCCGCGACCCAGGACCCAGGACGCATCGGGGGTCGCCTCGGCGTGCGCGCGGACCGCGTCGAGGATTGCCTCGACGGTCCCGAGTGGGTAGAGCCGGGCCCGGCTCATCGCGCGCGCTCCGCTCTGGAGATGGAGGTGGGCGTCGTCGAAGCCCGGCATCACGAGTCCGCCACCCGCGTCGACGATCTCGCCGCCCGCTCCCGCGAGTTCGCGCCCGCCGACCGCGCTGATCCGGCCGTCCGCGATGGCGACGGCGGTGGCCCCCGGGGCGCCGAGGATGGTCCCGTTGACGATGGTGAGCGGTCTGACCATGGCGAGATGCTACGCGGCAGGAGCCCGCCGGTGCGACCGGGTTCCTGCGGGTACGATCGCCAGGTGATCGAGCTGCGGAGCCGGGCCGAGATTCTTGCGATGGGTCCCGCGGGCCGGTTCGTTGGCGACGTGCTGACGGCCCTGGCCAGCGAGGTGCGCGTCGGCGTCAACCTGCTCGAGCTGGACCGCGTCGCCCACGCGATGATCCGCGAGCGCGGCGCCACGTCCTGCTACATCGACTACCACCCATCCTTCGGGGCGCGGCCGTTCGGGAAGGTGCTCTGCACCTCGGTCAACGACGCGGTCCTCCACGGGCTGCCGCGCGACGCCACCGTCCGCGACGGCGACGTCGTGAGCCTGGACTTCGCCGCAGAGGTCGAGGGCTGGGTCGCGGACAGCGCGATCACGGTGATCGCCGGCACGCCGCGCCCGGCCGATGTCCGCATGATCGAGACGGCGGAGCGGGCGCTGGCCGCGGGCATCGCGGCGGCCCGGCCCGGCGGGCGGATCGGGGACATCTCGGCGGCGATCGGGGCCGTGATCCTCGACGCCGGCTACGCGGTGAACACGGCATTCGGCGGACACGGCGTCGGGCGGACGATGCACGAGGAGCCCGACGTCCCCAACGACGGCCGCGCCGGCCGCGGACCCGTCCTGAGCCCCGGTCTCGTGATCGCCATCGAGCCGTGGTTCTCGGCGGGCGAGGGCGACATCGTCATGGACCGCGACGGCTGGACCATCCGCAGCGCGGACCGGGCGCGCGGGGTCCACGTCGAGCACACGGTCGCGATCACAACCGACGGACCCGTGATCCTGACGCAGCGGTCCGCCTGACGGCCGGCGGTATCGCGCCCGCGACGCCGCGCCCGCGACGCCGCGCCCGCGACGCCGCGCCCGCGACGCCGCGCCAGGCCCGGCCGGGGCTATGCTCGAGCGACTGCGCACGCCCGGAGGGATCCATGTCTGCCTTCGACGACCTCGTCTCCGCGTTCCTGGACGAGCTGTTCACGCTCCAGCCCGAGCTGGGGACCTCGGTCGGCGATCACCGCTATGACGACCAGTGGTCCGACATGAGCGAGGCCGGGCACACGGCCCGGGTCGCGTTCATCGAGCGCTGGGAGGGTACCCTCGGGCGGCTCGATGCGACGGCGCTGACGCCCGACGAGCGGATCGACCTCGACCTCGTTCGCGGCGAGCTCGCCTCGTTCCGGTTCGCCGAGACCGAGCTGCGCGAGGAGACCTGGAGCCCGCTGCTGTGGGTTTACCTGATCGGTGGGGGCCTGCACCCGCTGCTCAGCCGCGACTTCGCGCCGCTGCCCGTGCGGCTCGCGTCGGCCCTGGGCCGGATCGAGGGCATCCCGCGGCTCATCGCCCAGGCGCAGGCCGTCATCGGGACGCACCCGACGCGCGCCGTCGCGAAGCTCCATGCCGAGGTCGCCTCGAAGCGCATCGGCGGGGTGGCGTCGCTCGCCCGTGACGCGGTTGCCGCCGCAGAGGCCGCCGCGTCCGACCCGGACGTCGCCGAGATCCTCCCGCAGCTCCGGGCCGCCGCCGCCGAAGCCGCCAAGGCGCTCGACGCGATGGCGACGCACCTCGCCACAGAGGTCGCCCCCAACGCCAGCGGCCCGTCCGAGCTGGGCGAGCCGCTGTTCAGCGCGAAGCTCCGCGACACCCTGCGCGACCCCGACGCGACCGCCACCGGCGTCCTCGCGAGGGCGGAGGCCGAGTACGTCGCCGTCCGTGCCGAGATGGTCCGCATCGCCCGCGAGATCTGGTCCGCCTGGCGCCCCGCCGAGCCGATGCCCGACGATGACGGGGCGCTGGTCCGCGGGACGCTTGACGCGATCGCCGTCGACCACCCGACCGCGGACGGGCTCGTCGCGTTCTGCCGCGCGGAGCTGGAGTCGATCGAGTCCTTCTGTCTCGAGAAGGACGTGATCGGGCTCGTGGACGACCCGCTCGAGATCGACTGGACGCCGGAGTTCATGCGCTCGTTCGGGGGCGCGATGCTCGACTCGCCCGGGCCGCTGGACATCGGCGAGAAGACGTTCTTCTCCATCACCCCGGTCCGCGACGAGTGGGACGCAGAGGAGCGGGAATCGTATCTGCGCGAGATGAATGCACGGCAGCTGCGGCTGCTGACCATCCATGAGGCCGTCCCGGGCCACTACCTGCAGCTGGCCTGCGCCAACCGGGGCTCGTCGCTGGCGCGGCGCGTCTTCCGGTCCGGCCTGTTCGCCGAGGGGTGGGCGGTCTACATCACGCAGGTCATGCTCGACCGCGGCTACGGCGGCGGCGACCCCGCGCTGTGGCTCGTCCACTGGAAGTTCTACCTGCGGGCCGTCGTCAACACGATCATCGATGTCCGGATCCACACGATGGGCATGACCTCCGAGGAGGCGATCGCCCTCATGGTCGAGGGCGCCTTCCAGGAGCGCGCCGAGGCTCTCGCGAAGGACGAGCGGGCGCGGCTGTCGTCGACGCAGCTCGTGACCTACTTCCTCGGCTCTGCGGGGATGTGGGAGATCGAGGACACCGCCCGGCGCCGGGCGGCGGTTGCGGCCGGGGTAGGGGAGGACGCCATACCTGCGCCGCGTGTCGTGGGCGGCTACCCGGCCACGCCGGGCTTCGACGAGCGCGCACATCTCGAGGCGGTGATCGCCCACGGCGCGCCGCCAATCCCGATCCTGCGGCGGATCCTGTTGGGGTAGGCGACGGGTTCACCGCCCCGGGCCCATGGCCGGGCCCTGGGCCCATCGCCCGTGCCGCCTCGGCATTCGGCCCGGGCCGCGGTCGTGATCCACGCCGCGGTTGTGATCCCCCTGTGGGTGAAATCCGGGGTGCTGCTGCACGGCTCAGGCCACAACCGCGCGGAATCTGGGTCGATCCACGCTCGCGACCTCAGGGTTTCATCCACACGAGACTCGGGCTGGGCGTCATGGACGGCGCCTGATCGCGGGAAGGCGTCGCCGTGTGCCGAACGCAGACTCGGAGCGCAGGTGACGGGGACTATCCCGGCCTGACGCCCGCCCGGCACTACTTCCTCTTGGGCTTCTTCGATTTGTCGGCCTTGGCCGCCTTCCTCGCCTTCCTGCCCTTGTCGGCCTTGGGGGCCTTCGCGGGCTTCGAGGTCGTCGTGGATGCGGGATCGGACTCCGCCGCGGGCTCAGGCTCCGCCGCGAGCAACGCCTCCGGCTTCGTGGCGCGCGGCCTGCGGGCCTTCGCCGTTGCCGCCTCGGGCTCCGGGTCGCGCGCCCCGAGCGCCTCGCGCAGCCAGTCGACCCGGTACCCGGATGCATCCGCCGCCGCGGTCAGCGCTTCCTCCAAGGCGGACGGCGCGCGTGGAGCCACGGACTCCGGCCGTGCCGGTCGTGCCTCCTCCGGCGCCAGGATCCACTCCAGGCGATCGACCCACGCGAGCAGCTCGTCGAACGACTCGCGGTGGAACCACTCGACGCCCTCCCAGGGGTTCACCCGAAGGAACGGGCGCACGGCCGGGTGGTTGACCCACGAGTCCACCAGCCGCAGCGGGAGCGTGTCGGCGGGCTCCGGGAACCAGGACGGGATCGGCAGGTCCAGCAGCACGCACACGCGCTCCGCCGCCCACCAGGCCGCCTGCTCGTCCAGGCCCCGGGCGCGCAGCGCGTCGGCGACGACCGGCGCCAGCCGCAGCTCCTCGTACCAGGCGCGGGCCGTCGGCCCGACCATCGCGCCCTCGGGCAGCGTGCCCAGCGGCGAGAGCAGCGACCAGACCAGCAGCGCCGCCGTCTGCGACGGGTCGCCGATCTCGCCGTCCAGCCGGACGGCCGCCGTGTAGCGCTCGAGGATCCGCGAGACCACCGCCGAGCGGTCACCCATCGTCCCCGTCGCCTCGGCCACGGTGTCCACGATCCGCGTCGCCGCGTCCATCCGCGGTTCTCCGTTCCGCGACCACTCGCCGATCGCGTCCCGGACGGCCCCGTGCACCGGGCCCAGCTGCTGGTAGCGCAGCTCGTCCTCGAGCGAGGTCACGCCCCGGTTCCCGATCCGCTCCGCCAGCCGGCGCCAGATCCCGGCCCCGTCGTGCAGCTCACGCAGCTCCCAGAAGACGCGGGTCTCGTACGCGTGCAGCTGCACGTAGAGGCCGCGCTCGCGGATCTCCGCGACCGAGCGCAGGTACTCGAGGCCCGCCCGCTGCTCGCGGACGACGATCCAGCGATCGTCCGCGGGGCCCTCGGCGAGGCCCAGACCCTCGGCGAGGGTCCGCGTCTCGAGGTGCCTGCCGCCGTCCTCGTCCTTGACCGCGAACGCGGCGGAGTTGCGGATCCAGCCGGACGTGTCGCCGTGGCGGTTGTGGTAGACGACCAGCGACCGCGCCCCGCCCGACCCGTTCGTGTAGGCGAAGATGGCCTCGTCGACGCCGCCCGCGTCGTGCTCGACGTCATACAGCGTGAAGTCGTGGGCCTCCGCGAAGTCGCCGCGCCGGTGGAGGAGCGGCACGATCTCGCGCTCGTGGCGGGCGACGAGCCATTCGTCGACGTGCTCGTCCAGCGTGGCCCGCCGGAACTCCATGCCGTACTTCTCGGCGAATCCCTCGAACTGCCCGTGCCCGAACATCGGCAGCCCCGGCAGCGTCGCGAGGAGCGTCGCCACGCCGAAGTACTTGTCGCCCTTCCCGAACTGCTCGACCGCGGTCTTCTCGTCCGGGTTGTTCATGAAGTTGACGTAGCGCTTGAGGATCTCCGGGTCGCCATCGCCGACGCCGACGAGGGCGCGATGATATGGCGGAACGCGCGCGACGCCATTGCCGCGTTCAAC
>JANNHX010000127.1:0-3944 GCA_031404615.1 Chloroflexota bacterium | reverse complement strand
CATGAACGAGCCGAGCTCGATCAGGGACTCGTAGCTGACCTGCGTGTCGAGGTGGTCGGCAGGGATGCAGCCGCCGGACGGGCCACCGGTCTGCACGGCCTTGAACGGCCGGCCGTCGGGGATCCCGCCGCCGATGTCGTAGATGATCTCGCGCAGGGTCGTGCCCATCGGGACCTCGACCAGGCCCGTGTTCACGATCCGACCGGCGAGCGCGAACACCTTCGTGCCGCGGCTCTTGCCGATGCCGATCGCCGAGTACCAGTCGGCGCCCTTGCGCAGGATCGTGGGGATGCTGGCGAAGCTCTCGACGTTGTTGATGAGGGTCGGGCAGTTGAACAGGCCCGACACGGCCGGGTACGGCGGGCGCGGACGCGGGGTGCCGCGCTTGCCCTCGATGGACTGGATGAGCGCCGTCTCCTCGCCGCACACGAACGCGCCGGCGCCCAGGCGGATCTGGATGTCGAAGTTGAACGAGGTGTCGGCGATGTTGGTGCCCAGGAACCCGGCCCGCTGCGCGGACCGGATGGCGGACCGGAGGCGCGCCACGGCGAGCGGGTACTCGGCGCGGCAATAGATGTAGCCCTCGGTCGCGTGGACGGCGAAGGCGGCGATTGCCATGCCCTCCAGCACCCGGAACGGGTCGCTCTCGAGGACGCTGCGGTCCATGAATGCGCCGGGGTCGCCCTCGTCCGCGTTGCAGATGACGTACTTCTGGGTGCCGGCCGCCTTCGCGACCGTCGTCCACTTGAGCCCGGTCGGGTAGCCGGCGCCTCCGCGGCCGCGGAGGCCGCTCCGGGTGACGACCTCGCGGACCTCGGTGGAGGTCATCTCGGCGAGGGCGGTCTTGAGCGCCTCGTAGCCGCTGCGCTCGACGTAGTCGTCCAGGCTCTCCGGGTCGACCCGGCCCATGTTCTCGGTGGCGACGCGGAGCTGCTTCTCGAAGAACGCGCCCTGCGGCTGGCGCTCGTCGGTCTCCTTGACCGCCTTGAGGGCCTCGATGATCCCCTCCACATCATCCGGCCGGACGTTGGAGAAGAGCTGCCCGGTCTCCGGGATCTCCACCAGTGGGCCGGCGACGCAGAGCCCCAGGCAACCGACGCGCTTGACCAGGACGTCGTTGAGGCCGGCGTCCGCGGCCGCCTCGCCGAGGCGGAGCGTGACGTCGTGCGCCAGCGAGGACATGCAGGAGGCCGCTTCGCACACGAAGGCTCGCGCGCGGACGGGGCCCTCGTGGACCTCTTCCGTGATGACGCGGCGGCGGATGGGCCGCGCCGCGGTCGGCTGCTCGCTCACATCGCCTCCAGCTGGGCCACGAGATCGGTGGCAGAGACCTTGCCCCTGGCCTCACCGTCCACGATGACCGCGGGCGCCAGGCTGCAGGCGCCCAGGCAGCGGGCCGTGAGCAGGGAGATCTTTCCGTCGGCCGTCGTCTGCTTCGGCTTCACGCCGAGCTCCCGCTCCAGGCCGGTCAGGATGTCCTTCGCCCCGTTGATGTAGCACGCAGTCCCGGTGCAGACCACGCAGGTGTGCTCGCCCTGCGGCTTGAGGGTGAAGAAGGAGTAGAACGTCGCGACCCCGTAGACACGTGAGTGCGGGACACCCAGGGTGTCGCCCACGTAGTGCAGCGCGCTTTCGTCCAGGAAGCCGAAGGCCTCCTGGGCTGCGTGCAGCGCCTCGATCAGGGCCGCCGGACGGTCGCCCATGCGACGCATCCTCGTCTCGACGATCTTCCAGCGCTTGTCGTCGCTCGGCGGCGCTGGCTTGGCGTACAGAGCGGGCATCCCCACCCTCCGTTGCGGTGCCGAATGAAGGCGCGCGGGGCGCGTGCGCGTGGACCTTCCGGGATCATACGAGCCGTGGCGAGCCCGTCGACGCGAGCGTAGATGTGCCACAGGCTACATTCCGGGGCCGTGAGGCCCCTCTCGGCGGGACGCTGCGAAGGGGCCCGGGGGCCGCCCGGTCCCGGCGCCCGGGACCATTGGCCCAGGCCCGTGACGGCGTCTCATGAAACCGATTACGCCGCACTCGGGAAGATCGGGCTCGCCGGCAGGGGAGGTCATCCTCGGACTCCATCGCACCTGGCGGGAGCACTGCGCCGGGTCGAGGGGAGCCGGCCTGCGCGTCAGGCTGGCGCCACGACGGAGAGCTGGATCAGCCAGTAGCCCAGGGCAACCGTGACGAGGAGCGAGTCGATCCGGTCCAGGATCCCGCCGAAACCCGGCAGCCAGTGGCCGGCGTCCTTGGTC
This sequence comes from Chloroflexota bacterium, assembly GCA_031404615.1. Lineage (GTDB taxonomy): Bacteria > Chloroflexota > Limnocylindria > Limnocylindrales > CSP1-4 > CAIXZV01. The sequence continues at coordinate 1,698 of JANNHX010000127.1, read as the reverse complement.
CCGGCCTCGCGCTTCGCCGCGCTCTCGAGCAGGTCGCCCCAGACGGAGCCCGCCGCGACGAGCGGCACGAACGCGATCGTCATCGGCCAGCCCAGCACCGGGACCAGCCCCGGGACGAACGCGGGGACGAACGGGGCGAGGCCGACCGTGGCACCGAGCACATTCCCGACCAGCCCCTCGCGGGTCTTGTTGGGCGAGAGCCGCGGAGCGAGCGGGTGCCGGCCGAACCTGCGCCCCACGAGATAGGCCCCGATGTCCGAGCCCGCGCAGCCCACGGCAAGGGCGAGGATGGCGGCCGAGCCACGCTCGCCGAACTCGTGCACCAGGACGACGCCGTGGGCCAGCATCACCGTAACCACGACCGCACCGACCGCCGCGTAACCGAGGTCGCGGATCGCGCGCCCCGTGTCGGCCCTGATGACCGGCCATGCCGCGCCCCACAGCACGATGCCCCCCACCAGCGCCGGGACCGCGGTCGTGCCGGCGACGGCGACTGCCGCGATCACAATGCCATGCGCGACCACGAGCGCGACCCGGTGGTGGCGCGGCAGGTCGAAGAGTCGCCCCCACTCGACAAGCGCCGCGGCGCCGACCAGGCCGAGGAAGACCGCCATGCCGGCGACACCGGTGCGCGCCGCAATCAGGAGCGCGGCGGCCAGCGCCACGTACGAGGCCGCGCGCGCGAGGGCAGTGCGACCCGTGAGCCCGGACGTGCGGCCGCGCTGCGCCAGCGCGTAGACACCCGCGGCCGCGACGCCCGCCAACGGGAGGACGACGAGGACGAGCGAGGCGGCATCGAGCGGCGACACGCTGGCGGTCCCCGGCCTACTCGAGCCCGCGGCCGGCGACGACCAGGCGCTCGAGCGCCGTGAGCGCCGCCCCGGCGAGGAGCACGGGCCCGAAAACCGCCCAGGGCGCCGGCGCGCCCGGCCCGGCGACGAGCGCCCAGAGCGAGCAGACCACGAGCAGGACCATCCGCCCGGGCTTGGAGAGAATCCCGCGGTAGAGGCGCTTGCCGCCTGCGGCCTTGTTCGCGACACCGATGTACGAGGCGAGCAGCGCGGTCCCGACGCCCGCGAGCACGATCGCGGAGTCCGCCCCCGGCAGCCAGGCGACCGGCGCCAGGAACGCGATGTCGGCAAGCCGGTCCCCCACCTCGTTGTAGAGCTCGCCGCGGGGGTGGATGCGCCCGGTCCGGCGCGCCATGTTGCCGTCGAGCAGGTTGAGGACGAGCCGCACGACGACGAGCAGCGGGACGATCGCGAGGAGGATGTGGACGCTCCGCGAGCCGAAGAGGCACAGGCCGCCGGCGACGCCCACCGGGACCGCACCAAGGGTCAGGGCGTCCGGGGTGACGCCGGCGGCGGCGAGCCGGTCCACGAGCGGAACGAGCCTCGCGTTGATGGCTCCCTTGGTCGCATACAGGTCCATGCCGTGCGCCTCCCCTCCTCGGCCCGGACGCTACGCCAGCGGCAGGCGCGCCGACCCGTCCGAATGGCCTTGTCGGAGTCGATCCTTGCCTGGATTGCCCGAGCGCAGGATCGCCACCCAGCGTGGTGCGCGTGCTTGCGACCCGGCGTGACTCGAGAGTGGCGCCCCCAGCAGGAGCGGGGGCCGCAGGGCCAACCAGTGTACGTCCCGATCGCAGGGCGTCGTGACCGCTGGGCCGCCTCGAGGCGATCGGCATGAGGAAAAGCC
>JANNHX010000126.1:0-3513 GCA_031404615.1 Chloroflexota bacterium | reverse complement strand
GGTCGTAGATCCGGCGGTTGCCCTCCCGCCGCGAGATGCCCAGGATCCCCGCCTCTCCCAGCGCCTCGAGCAGCGCGCGGACCTGGTTGGTGGGGCGCCAGTACCAGTCGATCGCCGCGCGCGGCGCCACGTCCGTCGACGAGAGCGGCCCGCTCTCGCGGATCCGGCCGAGGAGCTCCTCCACGAGGGGTGCGTGCTCATCGAACGCCGCGCCATCGTGGTCCACGCGGTTCTTGTCCCAGGTGACACGGAACCAGGGCAGCTCCGCCGTCGGCACGAGCGAGAGCATCTTGTTGTACGTCTCGTAGAGGACGCGGTCCCGGTAGAGCAGGTCGTCCGTCCAGGAGCGGCGGTATCCCGCAACGCGCGCGAGCAGCGTCAGGTCGTGGTTGCGGCCGGCGACCTCGAGCGGGTCGAACTGGAGCGAGCCCAGCCGGTCCACCACGCGCATGACCGACGAGGGCTCGGGCGGGAGCGCCCTCGGCGGCGCGAGGAGGTGGCGTCGGACGAGGTAGCGCCGCGCGGTGGCGGCCGTGACGGATCGGTGGGGGCTCACGAGACGAGCGTATCGGCCAGGGTGCCGAAAACTGTCAGGAACCCGATGGCAGGGCGGCGGGAACCTCGGGCACCGGCTCTGCGCCGGGCTCCGCATCGGCCCACTCGCCCGGCTCCGCGCCGGGCTCATCGGGCAGCCCGCGCTCGTCGCTCGCGGCGATCAGCAACCGCCATGTCGCCGCGACCATCGCCGCCGCCGGCACCACGAGGAACATGCCCGGATCCCGGCGATCTCGTTGCCAACCGGGATCGCCATCAGCACGACGGCCGGGTGGAGCGAGAGGCTCTTGCCGTAGACCAGGGGCGTGACGAGGTGGCCCTGGGCGATGTTGAACACGACCGTGAACGCCAGCATGATCACGATGTCCGAGGTGTCGCCCAGCGCCACGGTCACGAGCAGCGCGAGCGCCGTGGTGATGAACGAGCCGATGTACGGGATGGACCCGGCGAAGAACCCGAGCACCGCGATCGGCAGCGCGAGCGGCAGGCCCAGGATCACCATGATCAGGCCGCTCGTGATGCCGCCGAATGCCGAGATGACCGCCGTCCCGATCATGTAGCCCGCAAGGACGTTGACGGCCCGTGTCCCGGCCTCGGCGATCGGCTCGCGGCGGCCCGGGCCCAGGCGGGCGATCGCCGCCCGCCACCACGATCCGCCGTCACGGAGGAAGAAGTAGGTCATCAGCATGGCCAGCAGCAGCGCGAGCGACAGCCCGACAAGCGAGAGAAACGCGGCGGCGAGGTCCAGCTGGAGGCCATTCCCGACCTCCAGCACGGTGTCCCGCAGGGCGGCGAGGTCAAGCGCCGTCGCCCCGGCCACCGCCGCGTCCATGACCTCGCGCAACGGCCCGAGCGTCATCGCCACGGCCGCCAGGACACCACGATGAACGTCACGGCCCCCAGCGTCGCGACGGCCGCGGAGACGCCTCGGCTCCGGCCGCGCGCGGTCATCCAGGCCACGACCGGCGGAGCGTCGCGGCACCCACGATGGCGATCACGCCCGGCACGACGACCGACGGGATCCTGACGACGACGGCGATCGTGAGCCAGGCAAGGCCAGACAGCACGAGACCGCGCCACGACCACTGGGCGAGGCGGTCCAGCCACAGCGGCACGCCCTCCGGGAGGTCGGGGGCCGACTCGGCCGACGCACCCGGAAACCCATCGTGCCCGGAAGCCGGCTCTTGGTACCGGGGTTCATGGGTTCCTCCCGGGACGGCGGGCGGACGGCTCACGGGAACCGGCCCGTGGTCGGCCCTGAATCTACCCCCTCCGTCGGGAGGCTCGTCGGCCAATCCAATGTATCGTCCCGCGCGAATGGTTCGGTGCAACCGAAGCATCAGTCCCATGCAAAGGAACCGAAGCCATCAGCCCGACTCCTCCCGCCGACGTCATCGACGAGGTCGTCGCCGCCTTCGACGCGCTCATGCACCGCCTCGCGGACAACCACGCGCCGGAGTTCCTGGAGATCGACATCACCATGTCCCAGGCGAAGCTCCTCTACCTCATCGGCGCCGCTGGCGAGCTTCACATGTCGGAGATCGTGAACCGCCTTGGCGTCTCGCTCTCGACGGTGAGCGGGCTCGTGGACCGCGTCGTGGACCACGGCCTCGCCACCCGGCGCGAGGATCCCGCGGACCGGCGCCAGGTCGTCGTCGGCCTCACCCGCGACGGCGCCGACTTCATCGACCGCTTCCGCGAGCTCAACGCCCGCCAGATGCGCGAGCTGCTCCAGGTCCTCGACGAGACCGAGCTCGAGCAGGTCCGGGGCGCGCTCGCCGCGCTGGACCGGGCCGCGACCCGCCGCAATGCCCTCCGGCCCGCCTCCACCCCGCGTCCCACCGGGACCCTCCGAAAGGACCCCGCATGAACCGCCTCTCCGAGTTCGCCGTCGCCAAGCGGAGCGTGACACTCCTGCTGGCGGGGGCGGTCTTCATCGCCGGCCTCCTCGCCTGGGGCAACCTCAAGCAGGAGCTGCTCCCGGACATCGAGTTCCCGATCATCACCGTCATCGCGCCGCTCCCCGGGGCGGGCGCAGCGGACGTCGCCGAGCAGGTGACCAAGCCGATCGAGCGAGCCATCAGCGGCGTGCCGCGGCTGGAGAGTCTTCAGTCCACCTCCGCGAACTCGCTGGCCCTCGTGGTCGCGCAGTTCTCGTTCGGGTCGGACGTCAAGGAGATCCGGGCGACGATCGAGCAGAACCTGCAGAGCGCCGGGCTGCCACAGTCCGTCACGCCGCAGGTCTCCGCGCTCAACATCAATGCGTCGCCGGTGATCATCGCCTCGATCGCCGCGACCACCGAGGAGGGCCTCGCGGACGCCGCCGCCGTCGCGCAGGACGAGATCGTGCCGGCGCTGCTCGGCATCGAGGGCGTCGCCAGCGTCGACCTCACCGGCGGCCAGGAGCAGCGCGTCCAGATCACGCTCGACCCCGAGAAGCTGGCCCAGAACGGTATCGCGCTCGGCCAGGTCACGGGCGTCCTCGCGGCCAACAACCTGACCTTCCCGTCCGGCCAGATCACGACCGAGGGCACGAAGATCCCGGTCAGCACGATCGGGCGGTTCGACAGCGTCGAGGGGATCGAGAGCCTCGTCGTGGGCGTCAGGGCGCCGGCATCGGGCGCTCCGGCCGAATCGGGCACTCCGGCTGAATCGGGCACTCCGGTCGCCCCCACGCCGGTCACGATCGGCGACATCGGCACCGTCGAGGTCGTCGGCGTCGCCACCACGGGCTACGCCCGCACCGACGGCAAGCCCTCGCTCTCCCTCTCCGTCTCCAAGACCTCGAACGCGAACACCGTCGCGGTCGCCGAAGAGGTCACCGCCGAGCTCAAGAAGCTGGGCGAGCAGAACAAGGACACGGTGTCGGTCGTGGTGGTGTCGGACCTCTCGACCTTCATCAAGGAGTCCCGTGACGGCCTCGTCAAGGAGGGCGGCCTCGGCGCCGTGTTCGCGATC
>JANNHX010000125.1:0-1618 GCA_031404615.1 Chloroflexota bacterium | reverse complement strand
CCTCCCCGTCGATGCGGATCAGTGTCGTCGCGACGTCGCACTGATTGCACCTGTCGTCGCGCACCTCGTTCGCAAGGGCGCACCCCACTCGAAACCGTTCATGTAGACCGGATCGGGTAGCGCGGCAATCTGCTCCAGCCCTTCGGCCATCCCTGCCACGCCCTTGTCGTTGATCTGCAGACGGTCGAGCAGCGCCGCGTCGAGCCCGCTGGCGCGCGCGTGTTCCATGTCGCGCGCGTTGGCTTGCAGCAGCTTGGCCGCGTCACGGCGGAGTGCCGCGGCGATCGCCAGCAGGGCGCGGTTTTTCTGGTTGGTGTCGGCGCGGGCAATCGCGCGCGAAGCGTCGCGCGCCTGTTTGCCCACCGTCCGCATGTAAGTCTTAACGTCCATCATCTTTTTCCATTGCTTGCCGGCTCAGCCAGCGTCATGCCCACGCGCAGCAGGGTGTCCCAGGGGTCGCCTACCCGTTCCAGACCTTTGGCCTGGCGGTCGATCAGCGCCAGATCGGCCAGTGCGGATTCGACCCGGGGCAGGCTCAATCGTTTCAGCGCCCGCTCGATTTGCGGTGCGCGCTGTTTGTCGCGCCCCCACAGCGTCCGCATCACGCCGGGCAGGCTGTCGCCCTGCGCCACCGCTGATTTTAACCGCAGCAGCAGCTGCACTGCCGATGACACCTGCCACAGGATGGCGGGCACGGCTTCGCCGCTGTCTTTCAGATCGGCCACGATCTGCGCAAAGCGCGCAGCATCGCCGGCATACAGCGCATCGGCCAGTGCGTCGGCTTCGAGCCGGCTGACATCGACCACTGCGTGTTCAACGTCGGCCAGCGTCACGTTTCCCGGCGGCAACAGCAGCGCGAGTTTGTCGATTTCCTGCTGCGCGGCGAGCAGGTTGCCTTCCACCTGGTCGGCGAGCCGTTCCAGCGCGGCGCGTTCGGCGCGCAAGCCCTGCTTCGCCAGCCGCCGTTCGATCCAGCCGGGCAGGGCGGCGCGATCGATGGGTTTTGCCTCGACCACTACGCCGGTTTTGGCCAGCGCGGCAAACCAGCGGCTTTGCATCGCTTTCCAGTCGATTCCCGGCAGGCTGATCAGGGTGAGGGTGTCGGCAGGCAGCTTGGCGGCGTAAGCCTCCAGCGCCTTGGCGCCATCGACACCGGGTTTGCCGGAGGGAATGCGGATTTCGGTCAGGCGGCGCTCGGCGAACAGCGACAGGTTATCGCCGCTGGCAAAAATGCCTTGCCAGTTGTAGCGCCCCTGTACGGTGTAAACATTGCGTTCGCTATGCCCGGCCGCGCGCGCCGCAGCGCGGATGGCGTCGCTCGCCTCCTGGGCCGCCAGCGGTTCGTCGCCCACCACCACGTAGAGCGCGGCAAGGCCTCGGCTAAGCTGGTCGGGCAGGCGTTCGGCAGGGATGTTCACTTGCCGTTGTCGGGTTTGAGCGTCTGCATGCGCCGCACGATCCGCAACGCTGCGTCGTCGTCCATGTCGCGATACAGCAGTGGCTCCTCGGCGCCCTTGGCCAGCAGCAGCGAATCGTTGTAAGTCATGCTGCGTTGCAGTTCAAGGTTTTCGGGTGCGGCCAGCTCGCGTCCGTCGCGGGCGAGGACGACATAAGCGAG
>JANNHX010000124.1:0-1613 GCA_031404615.1 Chloroflexota bacterium | reverse complement strand
CGTGGGTCACGCGCAGGCCACGCCACCGAACGATACTTCTCGCGCAGTTCACCTTCACCGCGCGAGGATCCCATGTTTCGGAGAGCCAATCCGCTGCACCGCTTGGTCTTGCTCATTGCCATTCCGGCCGGGTGCCAGGCCTCGGCGCTGCATGCCCAGGCGGCCTCGCCACGCCCATGGAACGTCACTGCCGCCTTCACGGGGCTCGGGACCGGCGCCACGGCCGGCTGGGTCTACGGGCCGGAGCTCGGCATCCGGCGGGACTTCGGGCGTCACTGGGGCGTCGGCCTTCGCGCCGCGCTCCCGGTGTTCGACACGGAGCCCTACTCGGACGACGGTGCGGTGGCGCTCGACCTCGGGCCCACGCTCACCTTCGCCACGGGCAGGGCCGAGTTCGGCTTCTCGGCCGGCGCAACCGGATTCCTCGTGGCGGATGGGGGGGAGCTGAGCGGCGGCGGCATCGGCGCCTTCGCGGGCGGGCAGGCGACGGCTTGGCTCACCCGCAGCGTGGGCGCCGTCGTGAGCGCCAACGTCCGGGTCGCTGGCGGTGCCGCTTTTCCGAGCCTGGGTGCAGGGCTGGCGGTCCGGTTCTGAGGCAGCAAGTGTCGCGTTCGGCGCCCAGATCCCCCGTCATCTCGAGCCTGAGTCCTTCGCCGCGCTCACGGGCGGGCGCCGGAACACCTCACGGGCCGAGGGCGAGAGCAGCAATGCCACCCCCCCGCCCAGGCACCCGAGTGAGACGGCCAGAAAGATCTGGAAGCCGCTCGGCGGCAACCAGTAGACATCCCCCCGCTCGAACACGAGGACGACCAGCGCCCCGGCGACCAGCCAGACCACCGCGAGGATGAGGCCCAGCCACCACGCCCAGTGTGCCCGGCGCAGCAGTCCCCAGCCGATGAGGCCCGCTCCAACGAGGCGGAGAAGCGCGCGCGGGAAGTCCCAGGTACCCGCCCAGCCCGCTGGTCCCTGAACCGCTACTGCGTTGATGACTCCAGCCGCGCCGTACAGCACGAACAGTGCGGCTGCCAGCTTGACGGTCTTCGGGAGAGCGCTGGCGCTCCGGGCATCACGGGGGGAGCGGCGGCCTGGCGTGAACATGCGAGATCACTCCGAGCTCAGCACCACCGGCTCCTCTACGCCCGGTCGCAGATGCGGATTGCGCGCCAGGAGGCGCGCGCATGTGTTCCAGCGAAGGATCGCCTCGTCGTGCCCCGCGGGGCGCCGGGACTCCGCCTGCTCGTACCAGCTCATCGCTTCCGCCAGCCAGCCGTACGCCATCTCACCGGAGCCGGGCGCCCCGGCCCGGAGCTGCGCCTTGGCGCACCGCTCGCAGATGATCCCGCCGTAGTACGCACGCTGGTACTCGTCATCCAGGCGCGGCAACACCTCGCGCGCCCGGCGAACGCCTTCAGTCGGGGCCTCGCCGAATTGATCCGTGATGGCCAGCAGCAGCGTCACCAGGGCCTGCTGGTTCCCGGGCTCCACCGTCAGGACGTCGAGGCAGATGCTCTCCGCCGATGACGGGTCGTTGATGAGCCGGTAGCGCTCCGCCTTCTGGAGCGCGCGTGGAATCGCTTCGGACGAAATGGTCTTGAGCTGGTGCATCGCTTTCT
>JANNHX010000123.1:0-5358 GCA_031404615.1 Chloroflexota bacterium | reverse complement strand
AAACCTAACAGCAGGGCGGTAGAATCCGCTCCGCCCGAAACAGCTAGAATCACATGAGTCTCGCTGGTGGGAAGTTTAAGGAAGCGCCAGGACTGAAAAAGCCGACCAGGGAAATTAGCGTCGCCCGGCGCCTCGGCCCCGCGCTCGCCGTCACGGTCCCGGCCGTGGTGGACGGCGCCGTGGATCGCCTCGGTGGTCGCGGCCTCCTCGGCCGGGATCACCTCGCCGGCCCGCTCCTCGCCCGTGCGGGAGAGGACGGACTCGAGGCGCCAACGCTTGGTGGCGGAGAGGGGGCGCGACTCCTCGATGAGGACGGTGTCGCCGATCTTCGCCTCGTTGCGCTCATCGTGGGCGGCGAACTTGGTCGAGGCCTTCATGACACGTTTGTACAGGCGGTGACGCGTCAGGCGCTCGACGGACACGACGATCGTCTTGTCCGACTTGTCGCTCACGACGCGGCCGACCTTGGTCTTCCGCTGTCCCTTCACGGGGCTGGTTGCTCCTGCGGTAGGCATCCCGACGCTCCTACTCGGCCGAGCGCGGAGCGGTTGAACGCTCGCGCTGGACGGTGAGGATCCGGGCGATCGTCTGTCGGGTCGCCGGGATCTGGCTGTAGTCCTTGAGCTGCCGGGTCGAGAGGGCGAACCGGGCCTGCCAGAGGTCTTGCTTCGCCTCCTTCAGCCGGTCGTCCAGCTCGCGGTCCGTGAGCTTCCGGACCTCACCGATCTCCATCGGTGACCTCCTTCGCGGTCTCGCGGACGACGACGCGAGTCGCCACCGGGAGCTTGTGCGACGCCAGGCGCATGGCCTCAACGGCTGCTTCGCGCTCGACGCCTGCCATCTCGAACAGGATCCGGCCGGGGCGCACGACGGCGACCCAGTGGTCCGGAGCTCCCTTGCCGGAACCCATGCGGGTCTCGGCGGGCTTCTTGGTCGCGGGCTTGTCCGGGAAGATCCGGATCCAGATCTTGCCGCCTCGCTTGACCGAGCGGGTCATCGCGCGGCGGGCCGCCTCGATCTGGCGGGCGGTGATCCACGCCGGCTCGAGCGTCGCGAGTCCGTACTCACCGAAGGCGACCGTGTGGCCACCCTTGGCGTTGCCGGACATGCGGCCTCGCATGACCTTGCGGTGCTTGACGCGCCGGGGCATCAGCATGGCATCAGCCCCCCTGCGCGGCGCCGGCCGCGGCACTTGCGGTGGCGGCAGCAGCGGCCTCGCGGCGCTTCTTCTCCACCGGGATCTCGCCCTTGTAGATCCAGACCTTCACGCCGATCCGACCGTACGTCGTGCCCGCGTGGACCTGGCCGTAGCTGATGTCGGCGCGCAGGGTGCCGAGGGGGATACGACCCTCGCGGTCCCACTCGCGGCGACCCATCTCCGAGCCACCGAGGCGGCCGGCCAGGGCGATCTTCACGCCCTTGGCGCCCGCCTTCATCGACCGCTGGATCGACTGCTTCATCGCCTTCTTGTAGGCGACGCGGCGGGTCAGCTGCTGGGCGATGTTGAGCGCGACGTGGTAGGCGTCAAGCTCGGGCTGGCGGATCTCCTTGATCTCCAGCTTGACCTTGCGCTTGGTCAGGTCGCCGATCTCCTTGCGGAGCACCTCGACGTTCTGGCCGCCGCGGCCGATGACGATGCCCGGCTTCGCGGTGTGGATGGCGACCGTGACGTGGTTGATGCCACGCTCGATCTCCACGCCGCTGACGCTGGCGTTCGCCAGCCGCTTGTCAAGCAGCTGCCGGATCGCGATGTCCTCCTTGTGGAGGGTGGTGTACTCCTTGTCGGCGTACCACTTGGCGGTCCACGTTCGGGTATAGCCCAGGCGGTAGCCGTACGGATGGACCTTGTGTCCCATGCCTAGGCCTCCCGATCGGCCACGACGATCGTGATGTGCGTCATGGGCTTGTGGATCGGGAATGCCCGACCCTGGGCCCGAGGACGCCACCGCTTGATCGTGGGGCCTTCGTTCGCGACCGCGTCCGCGATGTAGAGCTCATCGGCGGAGCGATTCAGGTTGTTCTCGGCGTTGGCCGTCGCGCTCTTCAGCACGCGCGCGACGTCGCGCGCGGCCGCCTGCGGCATGAACCGCAGGATCGCGGTGGCCTCCTCCACCGGCTTGCCCTTGATTGCCTCGGTGATGAGGCGGGCCTTCCGGGTGGAGCCACGCAGGTACTTGGCGGTAGCAGAAACGCGCATGTCGCTCTCCTACCGCAGGCCGCCGGACCGGTCGGCGGTCTTGCCGTGCCCGCGATACGTGCGGGTGGGCGCGAACTCGCCGAGACGATGCCCGACCATGTTCTCAGTGACGTAGACCGGCACGTGCTTCTTGCCGTTGTAGACGGCAATCGTGTGGCCGATGAAATCCGGGAAGATCACGGACGCGCGCGACCAGGTCTTCAAGACCTTGCGCTCGCTCCGCTTGTTCATCTCCTGCACCCGGGCGAGAAGCCGGGGCTGGACGAACGGTCCCTTCTTGACCGATCGCGACATGCTCTAGCTCCTCCTACGACTTGCGATGACGGCTGCGGACGATGAGGCGGCTCGTCGCCTTCCCTCGTCGCGTCCGGTAGCCCATCGCGGGCTTGCCCCAGGGCGTCTTCGGAGGCATGCCCGTCGGGCTCTTGCCTTCGCCACCGCCGTGGGGATGATCCCGCGGGGTCATCGCCACGCCACGGACCTCCGGACGCAGACCCATGTGACGGGCGCGCCCGGCCTTGCCGAGGCTCTGGTTCTCGTGGTCGACGTTGCTGACCTGGCCGATGGTCGCGATGCAGCGGAGCGGCACGCGGCGCATCTCGCCCGACGGCAGCCGGACGGTGGCGTAGTCGCCTTCCTTGGCCAGCAGCTGGGCCGACGTGCCGGCGGACCGGACGATCTGGCCGCCTTTGCCGGGCACGAGCTCGATGTTGTGGATCGTCGTGCCCAGCGGGATGTTCGCCAGCGGCATCGCGTTGCCCAGCCGGGCCTCGGCCTCGGGGCCGGAGACGATGACGTCGCCGACCTTGAGACCGTTCGGGAGGAGCATGTAGCGCTTCTCGCCGTCCCGGTAGTGGAGCAGCCCGATGCGAGCGGAGCGGTTCGGGTCGTACTCGATCGTCGCGAGACGGGCGGGCACGCCGAACTTGTCGCGCTTGAAGTCGATCCGCCGGTAGTGCGCCTTCTCCCCGCCACCACGATGGCGGACGGTGAGGCGGCCCTGGTTGTTCCGCCCGCTGATGCGCTTCTTGGGTTCAAGCAGCGGCTTGTGCGGCTGGTCGGTGGTGATCTCCTCGAAGGTCGAGCGAGTCATCCACCGGCGGCCGGGGGACGTTGCCTTGTAGCTTCGCAGCGGCATCCCTACACCCCCTCGAAGAATTCGATCTTCTGGCCGGGGGCCAGGGTGACGATGGCCTTGCGCCAGGACGACGTGTAGCCGGTGATCCGGCCACGCTTGGTCCCGCGCTTCTTCTCCTTCGCCTTGGTGTTCAGCACGTTGACGGCGACCACGGTCACCATCTCCTTGCTGTACAGCTCCTCGACGGCGGCCTTGATCTGGATCTTGTTCGCCTTGTCGTGAACGGCGAACGTGTACTTGCCGCGCCCCGACTCGTCGATCGACTTCTCGGAGATCACGGGGCGAAGGATGATGTCGGCGGCGGTGAGGGCGCTCACGCGTACACCTCCTCGATCCGGCTGAGGGCCGGCTGCTCGATCAGGATCGCGTCCGCGTTGAGCAGGTCCACGACGTTGAGCGAGTCGGCCAGGATCACCGTCACGGACGGCAGGTTCGCGGCCGAGCGGAGGAGCGGCTCGTCCTTGGCCGGGGCCACGACGAGGACGCGCTTGTCGTGGCCGTCGCCGGCTCCGAGGGCCGCCAGGACGCCGGCGAAGAGCCGGGTCTTGGGCTCGTCGGCCATGCCGAACGCGTCGATCACGCGGATCGCGTCGTCGTTGAGCTTGGCCGTCAGGGCGGAGCGCAGCGCGATGCGGCGCATCTTCTTCGGCAGCTTCTGCTCATATGAGCGCGGGTGCGGGCCGAATACGACGCCGCCGCCCCTGTAGTGCGGAGCGGAGCGCGAGCCCTGGCGTGCGCGGCCGGTGCCCTTCTGGCGGTACGGCTTCTTGCCGCCGCCACGGACCTCGCCGCGGGTCTTGGTGTCGCTGGTCCCAAGCCGGCGGCCTGCCAGCTGGGCGACGACCGCCTGGTGGAGGACGGCCTCGTTGACGGGCGCTGCGAACAGCACCTCGGCGAGGTCGACGCTCCCGACGGCGGCGCCGGTGCGGTCGTAGAGAGTGGTCTGAGGCATCGTCACGCCTTCCGGACGAAGGTGAGCGCGCCGGGGGCGCCGGGGACCGATCCCTTGACCAGGATCAGGTTCCGCTCGGCGTCAACGCGGACGACACGCAGCTTCTTGATCGTGACCCGCTCGTGTCCCATGTGGCCGCTCATCTTGAGGCCCCTGTAGACACGACCGGGCGTGGTGCCGGGGCCGATGGAGCCCGGCCTGCGGTAGTTGTCGGAACCGTGGGTCTTGGGACCGCGCGAGAAGTTGTGGCGCTTCACGGTGCCCGCGAAGCCCTGGCCCTTCGACACGCCGGTCACGTCCACCAGCTCGCCCTCGGCGAAGACCTCCCCGACGTTGAGCTGCTGCCCGACGGTGTAGCCGTCCACGTCGTCCAGCCGGAACTCGCGGATGTAGCGCACCCGCGGCAGATCCTTGAGCTGGCCGGCGAGCGGCTTGGTCAGCTTCTTGCGCTCCCCGGCGCCGAGCTGGACGGCCGTGTAGCCATCCCGGTCGGCGGTCCGGAGACGCGTGACGGTGTTCGGGGTGATCTGCACAACCGAGACGGCGATCATCGTCCCGTCCGGCTGGAAGATCTGGGTCATACCGACCTTGCGGCCGATGAGTCCAATCGTGGGCTGGCTCATCACATCTTGATCTCGATGTCGACGCCCGCGGCAAGCGAGAGTCGCATCAGGGCGTCCACCGTCTTCGAGCTGGGATCCAGGATGTCGATGAGCCGCTTGTGGGTGCGGATCTCGAACTGCTCCCGGGAGTCCTTGTCGATGAACGGAGAGCGCAGGACGGTGAACTTCTCGATCCGTGTCGGCAGCGGGACCGGTCCGACGACGTCAGCGCCGGTGCGCTGCGCCGTCTCGACGATCTGGGCTGCCGACTGGTCGAGCAGCCGGTGGTCGTATGCCTTGAGGCGGATCCGGATCCGCTGCTTCGCCATCTCGTTACTCGATGATGCTGGTGATCGCGCCGGCGCCGACGGTTCGGCCACCCTCGCGGATCGCGAAGCGCTGGCCGATCTCGAGGGCGATCGGGGTGATCAGCTCGACGGTCATGTCGACGTTGTCGCCGGGCATGATC
>JANNHX010000122.1:0-1558 GCA_031404615.1 Chloroflexota bacterium | reverse complement strand
GAGGACGAGGCCCGAACAGTCGAACCCGCCCGAGGGCGTGGCGCCCGCCCACACGTAGGGGATGCCCAGATACTTCATGGTCTCCTTGATGAGAGCGACCTGGGCGGCGCTGCCGTTGATGCTTCCGAGGTCGACGCCGGCGGCGTCGGCGAGGCGCTGTGACGCGGCGGCGTCGAGGCGCGCCTGGCGCTCGAGGAGCGCCTTGACCCTGGCGTCGAGGTCGTCGAGCAGCGCGCGTCGCTCTGCCAGCTGATCCTCGACATCGGCGCGCTCCTGGCGCAGGCTCACCTCGCGGGTCAGCGCCTGGGTGCGGTCCGTCTCGACCTGATCGGCGAGTGTGCCCACGCTCTGCGTGAGCGCCTCGATGCCGGCGACGTTGTCCTGGTCTGCTTGGCTGATCTGCTGGAAGTAGTCGATCTGCGTGTCGATCTCGGTGAAGTCCCGGACGCTCAAAACCACGTCCAAAACACTCAAGCCGCCGTTCTTGTAGATGTCGGCCATGCGTTCGCCGAGCACCGAGCGCGCCACGTCGAGCTGGAGCTGGGCGCGCGACAGGTCGCGGCGCGTCTCGATGAGCCGCACGTTGAGGCCATCGAGTTCCGAGCGTGCCACGTTGTACTTCTCGATGGCGATCTGCGCGGCGAGGTCGAGGCGCGCCACCTCGGCGCGCGCCTTCTTCGCCTGGGTCTGCAGCGACTCGAGGTCTTTGGTCGCGGGGGTCGCGAATGCCGCAGCGGGAACGAATGTGAGCAGCGCGGCGCCCAGCGCGCAGGCGAATGCCACCGCTGCTGCGGCTCGACTCATGCTCCCCTGTGCTCGGTCTCGTATCATGGCCTCCCACAGTGTATCGGAAGTTGTCGCCTGTCCTTTACGTTGCGCAGCCGTAAGAGTACTACCGACGACTTTACAATGCTGCCGGGCCGGGTATACAATCTGTCGTCCAGTCACGTCGCGGGGTGGAGCAGTCCGGTAGCTCGTCGGGCTCATAACCCGAAGGTCGCAGGTTCGAATCCTGCCCCCGCTACCAAGCTTTTCGGGGCGCCCGTTCGGGCGCCTTTTTTGTTGCTTCCCGACTTCTTGCCCTGGACGCTGCGCGGGGGGGCTCGCCGGCGGTGTCCCATGATTCGCGGCCTGCGCGCGTGGGTACGCACGGTCGTGACCATGGCCTACGCGGTGGGGCACATCTCTGGTGGCTGGGCGCTCACCCAGCTGTGGCTCTTCATCGTGTTCCCGGTCGTGGGAGCGGTGATCGCCGGTCTCGTGTATCGCTATCTGCTCGAAGTTCCGGCCTCCGCGCGCGACAAGATCGAGGGCCCGGGCGAGGCGGCGGAGTAGGTCCGCCCCCGGGGGCGGCCCGCCGCGCAGACACGCACCGGCGCAACGAAAGAAAGAGCCCCGGCGGCGCATGTGCGCCGCCGGGGCTCTTTTTATCGCGCGGCCGTGAAGGGTCGGCAGCGGCCGTGATCGGCTGGGTCAGTGGATCGGGATATTCACGACCACACGGTCGGTGAGTGGTGGCGGAAATTGCCCGATCTGCGGAAACCCGCGGCCTGCCAAT
>JANNHX010000121.1:0-18253 GCA_031404615.1 Chloroflexota bacterium | reverse complement strand
TCGCCGGGCTGGCGGCCGTTGCCGTCACCATCGCGAACCTCATCCCCGGCGGGTCCGAGAACGGGCGCCCGATCGCTGCCACGGCGGGCGTGCTCCTGGCCGCCACCGCGATCGTGCTGGTTCCGTTCACGGCGGCCCGCTCCCTGTGTGCGTGCACGCAGGTGCCGGAGGACCAGCTCCCGGCTGCCGCGTCCGTCGCGGGCCTGGCGCCACACGACATGCTGTTCGGGGCTGCCGTCGCGGTGCCGCTGCTGCTGCTCGCCGCGGCCAACCTGGGACGAGCGCGCCGTACCCCGGCGGACGCGCCACTGGAGCCACTCCCCGATGAACGGAGGCGATCGACGAATGCAGGGTGAACAGGTTGTGGGGGTCATCCCGGCCGCGCAGACCAAGGTCTCGTTCCTGTCCTCGAAGACCTACGCGCTCGTGTTCACGACGCACCGTTTGATCCTCGCCGAGGGGACCAGGGAGCTCGTCTCGGCCGAGGTCGCGCGCGCCCGCGACGCCGCGAAGGCCGGTGGCAGCAACGTCTTCGGGCAGGTCGGCGCGCAGCTCAAGGCCGGCTCGTCGTGGGGTCTGCAGTTCGTGGGGGCCGACCCGGAGGGGATCCTCGCGCAGGTGCCCGGCAACCTTGCTTACGCCCCGGCGGACATCCGCGAGCTCAAGGTGGACCGCAAGACGCGGACGATCGGGGGCGACGACGGCCAGGACGTTGAGTACCTCAAGGTCACCCTCGAGACCCGCGACGGCAAGAGGACCTTCGAGACCGGATCCGAGACACCGCCGGTGGACGACGCCCGCCGGATGGTCGCCTGGTTCCTGGGGCCGCGGTAGTCGGATCGCCGCCGGGCCTACCGACGATCCGGATCGTGTTCTGTGCGCGCCAGCCGACGTCGTCAGTCCCTGACGCTGATCCCCAGCGCCTGCGCGAGGAGCGGCGCGAGGTCGATGATCTGGGACGGATCGATCGTCGCGCCGCGCAACCCGGCGATGCCGCGCACGACGCCGAGGCGGGCTCCGGTGAGGTCGACGTCGGCCAGCCGGACGCCCTCGACCGAGAGGTCCTCGATGGCCGTCGACTCGAAGCTGACAGCTCGAAGCTCCGCGTCGCCGAAGTCCACCTCGTCGATGACGCAGTCCTCGAAGGCGACGTCCTTGAGCCGGGCGCCGCGCAGGTCAAGGAGGTTGGCCTTGATCCCCCGGAGCCGGACGAGGTCCCAGGTGCTCCCCGAGGCGAGCAGGGCGCCGATCCGCCCCTCCGCCAGGAGCGTGTCGCGCCACGACGAGTCACGGGCGTGGATGCTCGCGGCGCTCACCTCCCCGAGGCGGCACTCGGCGAAGCGGGCGCGCTCGAGGCGGATATCGTCCAGGCCGCAGCGCTCGATGCGGCAGCCCAGGAACGAGGCGCCGATCGCCGATGCCCCGGCCAGGTCCAGACCGGCCAGGTCGAGCGCCTCGTAGTCCGCACCGTCGGCGAGGCGGCCGTCGAACGCGGTCAGCGGCGGGAGCGTGACGTTGCGGGGCGGCTCGTGCCGCCTGGTCCTGAGGGTGGCCACGTCGCCATCGTAGGGCGTCGGCGTCGACTTGACATCCGCGGCGTGGGCGATGGTAATGGCGGCCGGGAACCGGATGGCCGCGGGCGGTGTACCAGCTCCGATCACCCATCCCGGAGGTAGACCGATGCGCCCCACAGCCCGTCCCCTCGTCGCCGCCCTCGCGGCTGCCGCGCTCCTCGCCTGCCTCGTGGTGCCCGCCATGGCCAAGGAGTTCCTCCAGGCTCGCCTCGACGCGCCGATCGCCATGGACACGCCGCCGGGCACCGAGATCCTGGTCGGTGTCTCAGTGGACGACGGCTCGACGCACCCGGTGGAGGGCTCACCGATCCAGCTCATCCTCACCGGGCGTGACGGATCGACGACCCGGGCCGCCGGCGCCGCCGACGGGAAGCCCGGCCACTACACGATGCGCATCAAGATCCCGGCCGGGGGTGCGCGGCGCGCGGAGGTCGTCATGCACGGCACGTCCGACCTGCCGATCATGCTGCAGGCGGACCCGTTCACGTTCGGTAGCGTGACGGCCCGGACCGCGCAGGTCGCGCCGCCGCTCGCCCCGCCGATGACGCCGTTCCCGCGCGCCACGACGGTTGCCGCCGCGCCCGCGAACGCACCCGCGCAGAAGCTCGAGAGCCCGCCCGCACCGGCCCCAGTACCCGCCCGGTTCCCTCCGGCCGTCGTCGTGGGGCTGATCGTCCTCGCCGTTGTCCTGGCGGCCACGGCCCTGGCCGTCGTGCGCCGGTCGCGTGCCGCTCGGCGTACGCCCGCGACGGCGGGACGGGCCCCGGGTGCCTGACGCAGCGGCCGCCGAGTGACCGAGCGGGCACCGGATGCGGTCGCCGCCGACGAGGCGCGGCTCGTCCGGCGTGCCCGCGACGGCGATGCCGATGCGTACGGGGAGCTCGTGACGATGCACCAGGCCGCCGCGTTCCGGGTCGCGTACCTGCTCCTCGGCTCGGCCGCCGACGGGGAGGACGCCGCGCAGGAGGGGCTCGTGCGCGCCTACCTCGCGCTCGGGCGCTTCCGCGACGGTGAGCCGTTCCGCCCCTGGCTGCTCCAGGTCGTCGGCAACGAGGCACGCAACCGGCGCCGGGCCCGCGGGCGCCGCGAGGGGATGCTGGCCCGCGCCGTGACCGCGTTCCGGGGCGGGACCACGGGCTCGGGACCCGAGGCTGAGACCGTGCCGCCGGAGCGCCTCGCGCTCGCCGGGGAGACGCGCGCGGAGGTCCGCGAGGCCCTGGCGACCCTCGATGAGGGCGAGCGGCTCGTCGTCGTCTGCCGCTACCTGCTCGAGCTGTCGGAGGCCGAGACCGCGGCCGCGCTCGGGATCCCGGCGGGGACCGTCAAGTCGAGGCTGCACCGCGGGTTGCGCCGGCTCCGGGACAGGCTGGAGCCCGCCGTGGAGGCCGTGTCGTGACCACCGGCGAGCAGCGCATCGAGGCCCTTCTCCGTTCCGCGGCGGAGGAGGTCACCTGGCCGCCGACGCCCGACCTGCGGTCCGGCGTGCTTGCCCGGATCGCGGCGGCGGACGGCGAGCGGCACCCCGAGCCTCCGTCCCGCGCCCGCCCGCGTCTCCGGCTCGTCCGCTCCCTGGCTGTCGCGCTCCTCGCGTTGCTGATCCTCGCCGGGGTCGCGACGGCCCTCGGGTTCCGCCTGCCCGGCGTCGACATCGAGCGTGTCGAGCGGCTGCCACCGGCCGGCACCGGGCTCGAGCTCGGGTCCGCGGTCCCGCTGGCGGAGGCACGGGACGGGGAGCCGCCGCGGGTCCTCGTCCCGGCCGCGCTCCCGGAGCCCGCGACAGCCCTCGTGCTGGGTGCCGGGGACCGGCGCATCGTGACGCTGGCCTGGCGCGCGTCCGAGGGCGAGCCCGTCCTCGCCGGCACGGACCTCTCGCTCGCGGTCATGGCCGTCGGGGGCGGCATCGACGAGGGCTATCTGTCCAAGCTGCTCGGCCCGGGGACGACGCTCGAGCCCGTGACCGTCGGCGGCGACCGCGGCTGGTGGATCGCGGGCGCGCCGCACGACCTGCTGGTCCTGCGCCCGGACGGCACGGCCGGGGTCCTGACGTCGCGCCTCGCCGGCGACACGCTCCTGTTCGCGCGCGACGGGACCCTCTACCGCCTGGAGTCCGCGCTGGGGCGGGACGCGACCCTCGAGGTGGCCGAGTCGCTGCGGTGATCCGAGGCCGCCCGGCCTAGGCGAGCCACGCCCGGGAGACGACGCCGCTCGGCGATGCGGTCGGCGATGCGGTTTGCGCGGGCACCAGGGGACCGGGCGCCGGCCCGTCCTTCGCGAGGGTCGTCAGGCCGACCAGCAGCGCCACCAGGACCAGCGCCCCGATCAGGAGCCCGGTGATCATCTGTGCCGGCTTGCCGAACATGGACTGCTGGAGCTCAGGGGTGAGCTCCGCGAACTCCTCCTGGAGCGTGGACAGCGGCTCGTCGTCGACGGCAGCCTCGGAATCGGCGCGCGTCGCCGCCTCGACCTCCTCGTCCGTCACGAGGCCAGGCCGGCGGGCGCGCCCGGCAGCGCGTCCCCAAGCCCGAACGGTGCCCCGGCCTCGCGCACGATGCCCACCAGCCCCGAGGCGACCTCGGGCGCCAGCGACGGCACCTGGTGCGTGGCCATGATCTCCTCGACCCGCACGCGCGCCCGCCCATAGGCATCGAGCCCGCCCGCGTCCAGCCAGCCGCGCCGCGAGCTGCGATCGCTCATCAGCGCGGGCAGGAACTGTTCGGAGCGGAACAGCCTGCGTGTCTCCTGGAGCTCCAGGAACCGGCCCTCGGGACCCGCGGCCTCGAAGAACCCGGTCGCCAGCGTCTCGGTCGGCGTCGCGACGCCCCGGAGCAGGCGCTGGACCATGCCGATCATGTCGGCGTCGAGCACGAGCTTCTCCGCGCTCTGGGTCAGCAGGAAGTCGAGCATGCCGGGCCCGGAGATCATGTCGATCCCAGCGAGCCCGCCGACGAGCGCGGTCATGCCGCTCTCATAGCCCGCCTGCGCGTCCACGAGCTTGGCGTCCGTGGCGCCCAGGTACGCGTGCACCGGCATGCCGAGCGACTTGCCCACCGCCGCGTACCCGCCGTCGATCATCGCGGTCTCGATGGCGCCCATCGGCGTGGAGCCCGAGCGCATGTCCACGATGCTCGGCGCGCCGCCCCAGACGATGGGGGCGCCCGCCTCGGCGAGCTGGTGGAGGACGATGCCGGCGAGCGTCTCGGCGGCGTGCTGGACGATCGACCCGATGAGCGTGACCGGCGCCGCCACGCCCGCGAGCGGCATGGAGATGAGCTCTGCCGGGACGTGGGCCCGGGCGAGGTCCATGACATTGCGGCACGCGAACTCGGACCAGGTGAGGGGCGGCGAGGGGCAGACGTCGAAGACCGCCCGGGGCTTCCCGGCGAGGGCGGCGCGGCCACCCGAGTCGAGCGCGAGCAGGTCGATCATGAGCGCGGAGCCGCGCGGGGTGAAGGCGCCGGTCACGATCGGCTTGCCGCTGTTCACGAGGCACAGGAACAGCCGGTACATGTCACCGATCTCGGTCGGCACGTCGTGGGCGACGACCGCCGTGGAGACGGCGTCGTACGCGGGCAGCGCGTCCGCGACCCGGATGATCCGCGCGAGGTCCGCGGCCTGCGAGCGCCGCTCGTCGAGCGTGACCGGGTCCAGGACCTGGACGCCCGACGACCCGGGATCGAAGTGGACGGCGCCCTGGCCGTACGCCACCGCCGGGTTGCCGGCACGGTCGTAGAGGTTGAAGGACCCGGGGGCCGTGTCCAGCGCTCGTCGGACCATCGTCTCCGGGATGCTCACCCGCCCGCCGTCTACGGTCGCGCCGTTGGCGACGAGCAGCGCGAGCGCCTCGGGCTCCTCGACCTTGATGCCGGGCCGCACCAGGAGCTGGAGGGCCTCGTCGACCACCCGGTCGATCAGGGCGCTGTCGAGGAGCTCGAAACGCGGTCGCATGGGCGGCATCTCCGGGGTGGAAGGCGGGAGGTTCGGGGTCGAAGCGGGGCGCCCGGCGGACGGACGGGCGCCCCGGCGATGGGCTAGGCGCCGGCGGCGGCGCCCGCGTGGGCGGCGATCATGCGCGTAAGCTCGGCGTCGAGGGCCGGCTCCATCGGCTCGGGCCGGTGGTCGCGGAGCAGGGTGCGGGCCCGCTCGAGCGCCTCGCGATGGTACTTGTCCGGGTCTGCCTGCCACGCGCCGTACGGCCGGCGATCGAGATACTTCGGCTGCCAGAGGCCCTTCATCACGCTGCGGGTGTGCGGCGACGTCAGGAACGTGCCGCCGGGGCCGACCTCCTCGATGGCCTCGAGCGCGAGGCTCGCGTCGTCGACGGTGATCCCTCCGATCATCTTCTGGACGATCGAGCCGATCTCGCAATCGAGGATCATCTGCTCGTAGGACCAGATTCGGGATCCGTGCAGGAGCCCGGCGCCCAGGAGCATGTCCGACCCGGTGACCGAGGCCATGAACGCGGACAGCCCGTTCTCGAGGCCCGCCTGCCAGTCGGAGCGCTTCGCGCCCGTGGCGTAGGCGCCCATGCTGAGCGGGACCTTGTAGAAGTCGGCGAGCTGGTTGGTGACGGCGCCGAACAGGAAGTCCTCGGGGCCGCCGCCGGTGTAGGCGCCCGACCGGAGGTCCATCGCGGTCTGCGCGGCGGCGTAGTAGACCGGCGATCCCGGGTGGGCCAGCTGCATGAGCGCGAGGGCCGCGATGACCTCCGCGTTGCCGACGACGAGCGAGCCCGCGACCGTCGCCGGGCCGCTGAACGCGCACGACGCCATCGTCATGTAGCCCACCGGGACCCCGGCCGCGGCGGCCTCGAGCCCGGCGTCGATCGCGCCTCCGTCATGGGCGAGCGGGCTGATCGTGCACTGCATGAGCGAGAGGACGGGATGCGCGCGGAGCGCGTCGCGCCCGCCGGCGATGGCCGCCGCCATGTCGATGGCGACCCGCGCCTCCTCGGCCGTGACGATGCTCTCGGTCTGGACGTGCTTGGTTGAGTTGCGCCAGACGGCCGTGACCTCCTCGAGGGAGCGGGCCTCCGGGGCCACGTCCTGGGCGGACACGGCCACCCAGTGGAACGCGATCTCGGGCAGGGCGTCGGCGACGCGGGCGATGTCCCCGACGTCCGCGAGGGCGGAGCGGCGGACCTCGAGCGTCCACGGATCCAGGACCTCGATGCCGCAGCCGTCGGTGCCGAGGTAGACGTGCTCGCCGTCGAGCGGCAGGTCGAGCGTCGCGTCGCGGGCGCCCAGCGTGTAGGCGGCGGGCGCGGTGCTCATGGCCTTCTCGATCAGCGCCGCCGGCGCCCTCACGATGCCGGTCTCGCGGTCGACGGTCGCGCCGTGCTCGGCCCAGATCGCCTGGGCACGGGCCGACGGGAAGCGGACGCCGATGCGCTCGATGACGTCGAGCGTGGCCGTGTGGATGCGGCCGATCGCGGCCGGTGACAGGATCTCGAACCGCGGCCGGTTGCGGCCGTCGGCGGTTCCCTGCTCTGTGCTCATGTGTGCCTCCAGCCGGGCGTCGTTGTTGCCCGGCCAACGCATTCGTCTTGGGGGGCTCAGTCGTCGGGAGCCGGCACCGGGCGGCGGATGGGGGACGCGCGCCGCGGGCTGGTCTCGCCGTCAGGCGCTCGCCGCGACCTCCGTGCCCATGAGCCTGCGGGCCAGCGCCACCGCGCCGATCGCGTCCTCGCTGTAGCCGTCGGCGCCGATCTCGGCCGCCCAGGACTCGCTGGCGGGCGCGCCGCCGACGATGACCTTGACGGTGTCGCGCATCCCAGCGGTCTTGAGCGCCTCGACGACGGTCCGCTGCCCGGCCATCGTCGTCGTCAGCAGCGCCGACACGCCGATGATGTCCGCGTTGTGCTCCTTCGCCGCCTCGACGAACCGGTCCGGGGCCACGTCGACACCCAGGTCATGGACCTCGAATCCGCTCGTGCTCAGCATCATGCCCACGAGGTTCTTGCCGATCTCGTGGATGTCGCCCTTGACCGTGCCGATGACGACGCGGCCCACGACGTGGCGCTTGGCGGACTGCGCCTGGAGCTCCGGCTCCAGGATGGCCATCGCCTTCTGCATGGCGCGGGCGGCGAGCATCATGTCCGGCAGGAACAGCTCGCCCTTGCCGAACTCCTCGCCCACCCAGGACAGCCCGGGGACCAGCCCGTTGTCGATGGCGTCGAGCGGCGGCACGCCGGTGTCCAGGGCCTGCTGGGCGAGGGTGCCGGCCGATCCGGCGTCCCCGTCGATGACGGCCTGGCGAAGCGCCGCGAACAGCTCGTCGCTCATGGTGTCTCCTTGTGCTCGGTGCGGGTGGTGGTCGGGTGCCGCTGGGAACTGAGGGAGGGATACCAGCGCTCACGATAGTGGTCGAGGGTGTGTTGCGCCTCCAGAAACGATCCGTCGGGTCCCAGGGTATCGAGCGGTCAGCCGGTCATAGCGCGGAGAGCCGACAGGCGCCGCGCGCCTGCGGGTTGCGGGGCGAACGAACCCAAGGTCACCTCCATGGACGGAGTCGGTCGCCTGAGCGTCGATCCGACGTGTCCGGGCGCGACAGGGCGGAAGGTCCCGACGAAACGGGCCGAGCGACCGTCCGGCCAACCCCGCGCGCCCGCGAGACTTGGCGGGATGCCCCATGTGATCCACGGGTCCGAGCGGCGCCCGCTCGTCTCCGGCCGCCTCCTGTACGACGAGGCCGACCAGCTGTCGGTCGTCGTGCCCGCCTCCTGCAAGCGCACGGGCCGCTGCCACGAGTGCGTGGTGGAGATCCGCACGGGTGGCGACCAGCTCTCGCCGCGCACGGCGGAGGAGACGTTCCTGGGGCCGATGTTCCGGCTGGCCTGCCAGGCCTGGGTGGAGCGGACCGAGAAGGACGTGGAGTTCGCGATCCTGCGGCGGCGCCTGCGGATCCTGCTCGCGCCCGAGGCGGCGGGCGAGTCCCCGCAGTTGGATCCCGCCGTCACGGTCGTGGACGGCCGGTTCCGCGGCGACGACGGTTCGGACCTGGGCATTGCGATGGGCAGCCCTGTCGGCGTCGCCATCGACGTCGGGACCACGACCGTGGTGCTGGAGCTCGTCGAGCTCGAGACCGGGCGCGTGCTGGCCGTCGACGGCATCGAGAACCCGCAGCGGTTCGGCGGCAGCGACGTCATGACCCGCATCTCGTACGACGGCGAGGTCCCGGGCGAGCTGCGCCAGGCCCTGCGCCGCGCGCTTAACCACGAGCTCAAGCGCCTGTGCGCGGACCTCGGCGTGGACCGCCGCCGGCTTGTGGACGCGTATGTCGTGGGCAACTCCACGATGCGCGACCTGTTCTTCGGGCTGGACCTCCGGCCCATCGGCCAGATCCCGTTCCGCTCGGTCACCGAGACGGACCTCCGGGAGGGCCGCGCGGAGACGACCGCGGTCACCCGGCGCGCGCACGAGATCGGGCTGCTGATGAACCCGCAGGCTCGGGTCACGGGCGGCCCGCTCATCGCGAGCCACGTCGGCGCGGACGCGGCGGCGGACCTGATCGCGGTCGAGGCGGTGGCCCGCGGCGGCTCGTTCCTGCTCGTGGACATCGGCACCAACAGCGAGATCATCGCCTCGGACGGGACGCGGATCCTGGCCGCCTCGAGTCCCGCCGGCCCGGCCTTCGAGGGCGGCGGCGTGCGTTACGGGATGCCGGGCGCCGACGGTGCCATCGAGAAGGTCCAGATCGTCGACGGCAAGTTCGCGATCACCACGATCGGCGACATGCCCGCGGAGGGCATCTGCGGGTCGGGGCTCGTGGACCTGCTCGCGGAGCTCCGCCGCCACGAGTGGATGACCAGCCGCGGCACGTTCCTCGACAAGGCGCACGAGCTGCACGTCGAGCCGGAGCGGCCGATCACGTTCTCGCGCGCCGACGTCGGCCACCTCTCGATCGCCAAGGCCGCGACGGCGGTCGGCCAGCGGGTCCTGCTGCGCAAGCTGGGCCTCGCGCCCGAGGACCTCGACGCGGTCTACCTCGCCGGCGGCTTCGCGAACGCGATTGACACGGCGTCCGCGTTCGACATCGGGCTGCTGGTCCCCGTCCCGGAGGAGCGGGTCGTCCGCGTCGGCAACGCGTCCATCGCCGGCGCCCGCGCCCTGCTGCTCGCCCGCAGCCGTCGCACGGAGCTCGAGGAGCTCGTCCGGCGCATCACACACGTGGAGCTCGAGTCCGAGCCCGACTTCTTCGACCTGTTCACGGATGGCTGTATGTTCGAGCCGATTCTTGTCTGAGGATGCGATGAGCCCCAAGCCCAAGCACGACAACCATGACCCCGAGGCGGCCCTCGCCGCCGAGACCGAGGCCGCGCGCTCCGCCGGCCTGCCGGACAGCGGCCCCGGCGCCCTGCGACGCGTCCTCGGCTCCGAGGCCGGCTTCGCGACGATCGTCGAGCTCGTGCCCTGGGCCGGCCAGCTGCGCGACGCCCGTGGCACCAAGCCCCTGCGGATGGCCGCGGACCTCGCGGGCAACCCGCGGGTCACCGCCCTGTCCATCACCGACAACGCTGGCGGGCACGCCAAGCTCTCGCCCGACGCCCTGGGCTCGGTCGCCGCGGAGCACGGTCACGACGTCATCGTCCACATCGCGTGCCGCGACCGGAACCGCAGCGCGATGCAGAGCCTGGGCTGGGAGCTGCTCTCCCACGGCCTGACGACCGTCCTCGCCCTGACCGGCGACTACCCGGTCGACGGCTACGAGGGGCTACCGCGCCCGGTCTTCGACATTGACTCGGTCTCGCTGCTCGCGCTCCTGCGCACGCTCTCGGCTGAGGCCGTCACCAAGGCGGCGACCGACGGCGACCCCGACCCGGGTCGCAACCAGTTCTACGCCGGCTGCGCCATCGATCCCTTCAAGCGCCTCGAGCGCGACCTCGTGCCGCAGTTCCTGAAGCTCGCGCTCAAGCGGCGCGCAGGCGCGGACTACGCGATCACCCAGGTCGGCTACGACGCCCACCGCTCCGACGTC
Organism: Chloroflexota bacterium; assembly: GCA_031404615.1. GTDB lineage: Bacteria > Chloroflexota > Limnocylindria > Limnocylindrales > CSP1-4 > CAIXZV01. The sequence goes on along the minus strand of JANNHX010000121.1, from coordinate 7,706 downwards.
CTGCTGCGCTGGATGCGCCGCGAAGGCATCGAGATGCCGGTCGTGGGCAACGCGTACATCCTGTCCGCGCCCGTGGCACGGGCGTTCAATGCGGGCAAGGTGCCGGGCTGCGTCGTGACGGACGAGCTGCTCGCGGTCGCCGAGAAGGCCGCCACGGGTGCCGACAAGGGCCGCGCGTTCTTCCTCGAGTTCGCCGCCAAGCAGCTGGCGGTCGCGCGCGGCATCGGCATGAAGGGCATCTACATCTCGGGGCACCGCGACGCGGGCGAGGTCCAACGGGTCCTCGACATGGCCGACGCCCACCCGGCCGACGACTGGCGCCCGCTGGTGAAGGACGTCACCTTCGGCCTGCCTGGCTCATTCGAGCCGTTCGAGAGCGACGGCGCCGGGCTCTCGACCGACGAGTACAGCAAGGCGTACGCCCGCTCGCTCACGCCGGCCGCCCGCAACCGCGCCAGGGCGACCGTGCCCCCGGTCTACAAGCTCAACCGCGTGCTCCACGAGCGCGCCTTCGATCCCGCTTCGCCCGGCTTCGCGCTGTGGGCCAGGGTCTACGAGAAGATCGAGGCGTTCAAGCTCGACAGGCCCGTCCACGTCTTCGAACAGGCGGTGAAGGTGCCGATGTTCGACTGCCGGGACTGCGGCGACTGCTCGCTGCCGGACATCGCGTACCTGTGCCCCGAGAGCCACTGCCAGAAGAACCAGCGCAACGGCCCCTGCGGCGGCGCGCACGACGGGCTGTGCGAGGTCCCCGGGCACACCTGCGTCTGGGCCGACGCCTACCGCCGCCTCAAGCCCTACGGCGAGGAGCGCGCGATGCTCGAGCGCCCGGTCGTCGTCCAGGACAACGGCCTCCAGCGCACCAGCGCCTGGGGCAACACCTTCCTCGGGCGCGACCACTTCGCGCGCCGTGCCGAGGCGCCGGCGCTCCCGGCTCCGGCCGCGCCGTCTGCACCGGCCACCCCCGCCGTCACCCCGCCCGCCAGCACCCCCGAGAAAGGACCCAAGGCGTGAAACCCGATCGCACAGGCTCGCCCTTCCAGATCGTCGGCGAGAACATCCATGCCACTCGTGTCCTGAAGCGGACCGGCAAGCACGCCGCGGAGCTCGAGGACGGCTCGGTCGGCATCGCGTTCGAGACGCCGGCCGGCGAGCGGCTGGTGCTCCCGGTCCACCCCGCCCTCGCCGCGGCCCGCGACTTCGGCGCCGGCAAGATCAAGCACGTCCAGAGCGCGGTCCGCCACGGCCTCGACGACGGCGCCTGGGCCGACACCGCCGCCGCGTACGTCCGGACCCTGGCCCATCGCCAGGAGATCACCGGCGCGGACTGGCTCGACCTCAACGTCGACGAGGTCTCCGCGGACTCCGGGATGCGCGCAGAGGCCATCGCCTGGCTCGTGACGACGGTCGAGGCGACCGCCACGGTCCCGGTCTCGATCGACTCGTCCGACGTCGCCGTCCTGGCGGCCGGCGTGGCCGCGTCCACGCAGCCCCGCGGCCGGCTGATGCTCAACTCGGCGTCCATCGAGCGGCCCGAGGTGCTCGACATCGCGGCCGAGGCGGCCTGCGCGGTCATCCTCGCGGCGAGCGGCATGGGCGGCATGCCGGCCACCGCCGAAGAGCGTGTCCAGAACGCGATCCGCCTCGTCGAGCTGGCCCTCGCGCACCAGATCCCGGGCGAGCTCTGCTACGTGGACCCGCTCGTCCTCCCGGTCGCGGTCTCGGGCGACGCCCCGGTCCATGTCCTCGAGGCGGCCCGCCAGCTGCGCGCCGAGTACGGCGACGGGATCCACCTGACCGGCGGCCTGTCCAACGTGTCGTTCGGCATGCCGGCTCGCAAGCTGCTCAACGACACCTTCATCGACCTGTGTGCCGAGGCGGGCATCGACAGCGGGATCATCGACCCGGTGGCGTCCGACCTGCCGCGCGTCTTCTCCGCGGACCGCGAGACCGAGGGCTACAGGCTGGCGGCGGACATGCTGCTGGGGCGCGACCCGTTCGGCGGCGAGTACGTGCTGGCCTTCCGCGAGGGCGCCTCGGGGCGGAGTAGCCGGGGGCCACGCTCCGCGCGGAGGCACTGCGCGGAGCGTCCGCCGCACCCGGTCCCGGCGCCGCGGCCCCGGCGGCCGCGCCCGGTCCCGGCCTGGCGTGATCCCCCTGTGGATGATCCCGGGGTGCTGCTGCACGGCTCGAGCCCGGCGAGCGCGGAATCCGGGCCGAGCCACGCTCGTGACCCCCGGATCTGATCCACACGGGACGCGGGCGGGCGAGGACGAGCGCCGGACGGTCGCCGCCGGATCAGTCCGCCGGGACCGCCTTCACGACCCCGTCGTCGTAGCTCATCGCGAGCTGCTCGCCGGGCTGCAGCACCAGCATGTCGTCGCCCCAGTCGCCGTCGATGAGCTTGCGGAGCAGGACCATCGAGCCTTCCATGCGCTCGAACGCCCAGCCGCGGCGCTCGGCCTCGTCGCGAGCCGCAGCCTCAGAGATGGACTCGTCCGCGACGCCCATGGACACGAACGCGGCGCGCCCGTAGTGGCTGCGCCAGCCGCCCATGATCTCCATCAGGTAGTCCGCGTTGTCCTCGCCGTACTTCTCGACGTACTCGGCACGCACCGCGTCGATCTGGTCGTCCGTGTCCGAGCCAATGGCGAGGCCGCCGACGCCGGCGCGATAGTCGCCGTTGCGCTCCAGCTGGTCCGCGACATACCAGTACGTGGCGGCCTTGCCGTGCTCCTCCATGTATCGCTCGCGCGCACCGAGGAACAGCGTGATGCAGTCATGGGCGCGCGGCAGGACGACGGGCACGTTCCGTGCCCGGATGCCGGAGGTCGCCCCGCCGCACAGCCCATAGCCCAGGACGACGGCCTCGGCGCTCGCGGGCGCCTCGTCGATGGCCTCCTGCAGCCGGTCGCGCAGGTTCTTCGGCTCGTTGTGGAGGCCGCGCTCGAACAGGCGGATGTCCACCACGTGGGGGCTTCGCGCCGCGCACAGGTAGACGGGCCGAGCGACGACGTCGCAGGCAATGGCGAACAGGCGCATCAGGTGGCTCCGGGCTGCGGCATGACCGCGATCCTACCGCGCGGGGCTCGGGCCGCGCGCCCCGGTCGGACCGATGCGCGGTGTCAGCCCCGGAGCGGGTACCGCCCGAACGCCTCGACGGCGTCCACCATCGCGAGCACGTTCTCGGCCGGGACGTCGTTCATGACCGTGTGCACGGCGCCCAGCATGTAGCCGCCGCCCGCGCCCAGCGTGTCGATGACCCGCTTCACCTCGGCCCGGACCTCATCCGGCGTGCCGAGCGGGAGCACGTGGTGCGTGTCCATCCCGCCGCAGAACACCAGGTTGTCGCCGAACCGCCGCTTGAGCCCCGCGAAGTCGCTCATGCCGCCGGCCGACGCCTGGACCGGGTTGAGGACGTCCACCCCGATCTCGATGAAGTCGCCGATCTTGACCATGTCGATGAGGTCGCCGCACTCGCGCAGGAACCCGTCCATCAGCGTCTTGCACAGGGACTGCGTCGTCCACAGCAGCGCCTCGGCGAACTCCGGCTCGCCCGCGAGGTTGGCGAGGAAGGTGTCCGTGCCCTGCATGGAGAACGCGCGCTCCAGCGGGAACGCGAGCCAGGGCGTGCCCATCGCCGCGTAGATGTTCTCGGCGCGGATGTGCTGCGCCTCGGCGCGGACGCCCTCGAACCGCGTCGGATCCGTCATGTCCGGCCACGGGTACGCCTCGATCTCTTCGAGCCGGTACGCGTCGCCGATCGGATGGATGCCCGGGAACCACTCCTCGGGGCCCTGGTAGATGTGGCCGCTGCCCCAGTCGTCGATCATCGGGCTCAGCGGCTCGCGCGCCGCGTTGCGCTCGCGAACGTGACGCGGGAAGTGGTCCAGCACGGGGCGGACGTCGGTCCGCAGCCGCTGCGCGGTGGCCTCGTCGAGCCGTGCCGTCCCCAGCTCCGGCCACTCGTAGATGTACTCGTCGGGCGCCTCGATGCCGGCGAGCGCCTTGATCTTCCGGTATGTGCCCATCTTGATGCCGGTCGCGTTGCTGGGGCCCAGCACGATCGGCACGCGGTCCGGGACATCGTGGGCGAGCGTCGCGAGCACGCGCTCGCGCGGCGTCAGCGGCATCGGGGCCTCCGTGGCCTTGGGTGAGTCGGGAAGGGGCGGGAGGGGCTGCGGGCTAGCGTAGCGGCGTGGTAGCGTCCGCGCAGGGACGCCGCGTCGAGGCGCTCCACCGGGGAGGTGACCCATGGCAGGAACCGGCACACGCGAGGATCCCTGGCAGCTCGTCACAGCGAACGGGGGATCCGCGTACCAGATGTGGCGCGATGAGTCGGCGGACCCGCCGGCCCTGGTCTGCCAGGTCGGCAGCACGCAGCTCAAGTACCACCTGCGCGCGATCGAGGACCTCGCGGCCTGGCTCGCCGAGCAGGGCGACTGGGTGCCGCTGGGCGGCGCCGATGAGCAGAAGGCCGCCGCGGACGGCACGGTCGAGGCATGGGGCCGGTCCGAGGGGAACCCGGTCGGCGGCTGGTACGGCCTGCGCAAGGGGTACCGCGGCCGGTTCGGCGCGTACCTGCCACCGCTGCTCGAGGCGCTGGGCCTCGCTGAGCTGGAGCACGCCCCGAAGAACAACCGGATGCGGGCCCGCTGAGGACCCCGTAGTCCGCAGGGGAGCCCGCGTGGCGCACCTTCTGCCCGGGCAGGGCATCCTTAGCGCGTGAGCAGCTCCAAGACCCCCCGCCCCGAGCCCTCCAGCCTGGGCCCCCTTGCCCCCGAGCGGGACCGGCTCGCCGGCTCCGTGCGCACCACCCGTCTCGTCGCGATCGCGGCGATCGTCATCGCGATCACCGCCCTCGGCCTGACCGCATGGCGGACCTTCACGCCCGCCGGCGGCACCGACGATTGCCAGTCCCGCGCCTGGGCCGTCACCCCCGCGACGGACCAGCTCCCGGTCGGCTGGAACGCGACCGCGAGCCAGTACGACCTGGCGCGCAAGACGATGTCATTCCTGGGTCCCGTGCCCGAGGACGAGGCATCCGGCCAGCCGGTTACGTACGTCACGGTGACGTGCTTCGCGCGCGGCGCGTCCGACGCGGTGACCCTCTCGCAGAAGGCGGCCGAGGACGCGGGCCAGTCCGTGATCCCGCGGACGGACCTCGGCGACCAGGCGTTCAGCGCGGTCGACGAGTCGGGGGCGGGCTTCATCCAGCTGCGCCACGGCGACATCGTCGTGTACCTCGCGGGCTCCGCCGACACGTCGGCGACCGACCTGGACGAGCTCGCCTCGGCCTTCGACCGGGCGCTGGGCGGTGATGGCGGAAGCATCACGCCGCCGACGATCGCACCGTCGCAGGACCCCAACGCCTCCGTGGACCCCAACGCCTCCGTGGACCCGGGCGAGTCGATCGCCGCGGAGAGTCCGGCGGCCCCGGACCTCGTCGCCCTGATGCCGGCGCAGGTCGGAAGCGTGACGCTCGCATCGGACTCCGCGACCGGCGCCTCGATCCTCGGCGAGGACCAGGGCAGCCGCGCCATCCTGGCCGCTCTGCGGGCGGCAGGCAAGGAGGCGAACGACATGCGTGTCGCCCAGGCCTACGACGCCAACGCCGAGTCGGACCTCTCGATCCTGGCCGTGACCGTCGACGGCATGCCGATCGACCAGACGCAGAAGCTCGTCATGGAGACGTGGCTGACCGCGACCGGCCCGGGCGTGACGCAGAGCACGGTGACCCTCGATGGCAAGGAGTGGACGCGCGTCGACTATGGCGACGGCGGGACGATCGACTATGTCCGTTCCGAGGCGCCCAACGTCTTCGTCGTCACGACCGCCGACGCCGCCCTGGCCGAGCAGGCCGCCGCGGCCCTGCCCTGACCAAGGTGGCGGGGTCAGCCGACGCGCGACCGGGTCGGAGCGGCTGAGGCCCGCGATTGGCGGCGCCGACGGAGAGGTGGCCTGCAAGGGTCCGCATCGTATGCTGCGCACGCTGGCGGTACCGCCGCTGGGTCTGCGTCCTCGGCTCCGGGAGGGGAAACATGGGCGAGCAGCTGGTTGCCTGGGCGGGCGACTGCATGGTCCGCGGCGTCGTCGAGCTGGGCGACGGACGCCTCAGCGATCAGGCCAACGAGCTCGATGTCATGACGTTCTATGCCGCCACCCTGCGCGCGCTCGACGACGGCCACGAGGTTGCGGTCGACCAGCTCGAGGTTGAGCGGAGCGAGCTCCACGTCATCGAGGTCCAGGGTCGTCGCGGCGACCCGGTACGCCGCCGCCGGACGATCGTGGAGCGCGTCACCGTGGACGTCGGCCCGTTCGTGGTCACCGGCAACCTCCATCGCCCGCCGAGCACGCAGCCGCTCGCCGCGCTGTCGAGCTGGGCGCGGTTCGTGCCGATGACGGACGCCCTCGTGGGCCTGCGTGAGCGCGACGACCAGGTGGCGCGCGACGTGGTCCTCGTGCAGGTGGCGCGCGAGGTGGTCCTCGTGAACCGCGAGCTGATCAGCAAGGCCGTGCCGCTGTCCGAGATCCCGGTCTACTCGAACGAGCCGCCGCTTCCCGCCACGCCCGCCTGAGACCTCCGCGCCGCCAGGCGGCGGTCCCTGTCGTCGATGATCAGGGTGGCGAGCATGGAGGGTCGTCTCCGCCCGGACGGGCCGCGCTTCAGCGTGCCGCACCCTAGAATCCGGGGACCATCCACCAGGGAGCCACGCGCCATGCAGAACCACGCCATCACGATGCTCGGCACCGGTCTCATCGGTGACTTCTACACGATGACCCTCCACGGCCAGCGTGGCCGGGACCGGGTGCGCGTCGTCTACTCGCGCACCGAGGGCCGCGGCGAAGCCTTCAGCGAGCGCTGGGGCATCCCCGAGTTCACGACGGACATGGAGGCGGCGATCCGCCATCCCGAGACCGACGTCGTCGTGGTCGCGCTGCCGAACCACCTGCACGAGGAGGCCGTCAAGGCCGTGGCGGCGGCCGGCAAGGCCGTCCTGTGCACCAAGCCGCTGGGCCGGACCGCGGAGGAGGCGCGCCGGATGCTCGAGGCGGTCGAGCAGGCCGGCGTCTTCGGCGGTTATCTCGAGGACCTGTGCTACACGCCCAAGACGCTCAAGGCCATCAAGTCCGTGCAGGACGGCGCGCTCGGTGACATCACCTGGGTCCGTGCCCGCGAGACGCACCCCGGGCCGCACAGCGCGTGGTTCTGGGACGGCCGTCTCACAGGCGGCGGCGCCATCATCGACCTCGGCTGCCACTGCATCGAGATCATCCGGAACTTCGTGGGCAAGGGGAACCGGCCCGTCTCCGTCATGTGCACGACGGACACGCTGGTCCACCCGATCGACGACGAGGACAACGCGATCGCGCTGATCAGGTTCGAGTCGGGCGCCATCGGCCAGTTCGAGGTGAGCTGGACGTTCCGCGGCGGCATGGACCTGCGGGACGAGGTTGCCGGCACCCATGGCACCATCTGGCTCAACCACTTCCTGCGGACGGGCTTCGAGATGTTCACGGCCGCCGGATCGGACGGCTATGTCGCCGAGAAGGCCGAGACCGCGGCCGGCTGGCTGTTCCCGGTGGGCGACGAAGTGGCCGAGCTGGGCTACATCGACATGTTCACGGACATGTTCAACCACATCGACGACGGCGGGACGCCCCAGGAGACCTTCTACGACGGGTATGTCGTGAACGCGGTCATG
>JANNHX010000120.1:0-6204 GCA_031404615.1 Chloroflexota bacterium | reverse complement strand
GCTCGGGGTGTCCCTGCTGATCGTGGACAGCATCACCACGGCCGCCGCGTCGGGCGAGGCGATGGGCGGCCAGGCCGCCGCGAGCGAGTACTTCGATGCGCTCGCCCGGATCGGGCGCCGGAGCCTGTCCCTGGCGCACGTCCGCGGCGACTCGGCCCGCTGGCCGGATCGTCCGTTCGGGTCCGTCCACCTCCACAACCTGGCGCGCGAGACGTGGGCGATCGCCGTGGTCCGGGAGGAGACGGAGGCAGCCGAGACGCACGGCCTGACGATGGCCGAGGTGGAGCTCCGGTGTAAGAAGGCGAACGGCCGGCGCAAGCCGCGACCACAGGTGATCGCCTACACCTACGAGCCCGAGTACGGGGCGATCGCCGTCGTGGAGTCAGAGCGCCAGGTGAACCACGGCGACCTGATCCGGGCCGCCCTGTTGCGCACGCCGGACCTGTGGCTGACCGGCAAGCAGGTTGTGGCCGCGATCCTCGAGGACACGGGCGAGCGGCTGACCGAGGCCCAGGTCTACGACGCGATCCGGCGCGACCGGAAGGGTCGGTTCGCCACCGATGCGGCCCAGAGGCCCACGAGATTCCGCCTGGCCGGACCCACAGAACCCGGTCCGACTCGGACCACGCGCTCCACAGGGTCGCGCGCTGGTCCGACTGGTGGAGACACGCAGTCCGAGTCCGAGCACAAGGGCAGTCCGACTCCACGCACAAACCAGTCCGACTACGGTCCGACTAGCGATGTCGAGGCAGTCCGACTAGACCCCCTCGCCGAGCGTGAACCGGACGCCCCCGAGCCGGTGCCGGCTGAGCGTGAGTCGGACCGTGAGTCGGACCTCCGCCGCGAGATCTGGGGCGACGCGTGAACGGCCCCGTCCGCTGGGTCGCCGGACCTGACCACGTGGCCCATGCCGTCCCTGCCCGTGGCCGCGTCACCCGTACCGCCTGTGGCCTGCCGGCCACCGATGATCGGCTCACCCACCCCGAGCGGACGCGCTGCCCGCGGTGTCTGGTGGCGTTGGGGTTCGTCCTGTGACCTGCCGGGACCGGGGCCACCCTCATTGGGCGAAACCCACGCAATCTAGCACCCCGACTCTCCCCAAATGAGTGTCCCCGGTGTCCCCCGTAGTGTCCCGGCCCTCCGCCAGCGCCGCCAGCGCCCGCTGGGAGTCACCGACCCACGCCAGCCGACCGCGAAGCGTCAGGGACTCACCCAGGCCCAGGTCGCGGCCGCGATCCGCGCGCAGGGTGGGCGCTGCGCGATCGGTGGCGAACCGCTCGGCGCCCTGGTCGCGGTCGATCATTGCCACGCCTGCGCGCTGCGTCATGGTCACGCCCCCGAGCGCGGCTGCCCGAGCTGCTTCCGGGGGATCACCTGCACCGCGCACAACACGGCGCTCGGCGCGTTCGGGGACGATCCGGCCGTCCTGCGACGGGCGGCCCTGTACGTCGGTCACGGGAGGCACTGAGATGCCCCGCCAGTGCGCCGTCTGCACCGCGCCGAACCGGGCGACCTTTGAGGCCGTCGTGAGCGAGGGCGCGACCGTCAAGGACGCCGCCCGGACCGCCGGCCTGCCGTATCCCGCTGCCAAGCGCCACATCCGGGCCCACGGCCGCGCCACGGCGCCCCTGGCCGGCCCCGCGGCCATCGTGGAGACGTTCGAGCGCGCCTCCGGGCATCCCGCGATGGCCTGGCAGCGACAGATGCTCGAGGAGGCCCGCGACACGCTGCTCGTCAAGGGCCGCCAGGTCGGCGCGACGGAGGTAGCCTCGGCGCTCGCCATCCACACCGCCCGGCGCAAGGCGGGCAGTACCTCGGCGATCATCTCCCCGAGTCAACGGCAGTCGTCCGAGGTGACGGTCCGGGCGCGGCTGGGGCTCTGGGCACTGGGCGAAACGCTCCGGCAGGACAGCGTGAGCCTGCTGCGACTCGCGAACGGCTCCCGCATCATCTCGCTTCCCGGATCGGCGCGGGGAATCCGCGGCTACGCCGCCGACCTCGTGATCCTGGATGAGGCCGCCTGGATCACCGAGGCAACGTTCACCGCCGCCCGACCGCTCACCGCGGCGACCGGCGGCCGGCTGATCGTCCAGAGCACGCCCGGCGCGCCCGTCGGCCCGTTCTATGAGCTGGCCGAGGCCGTGCCGGATGGCTGGGCATTCCTGAAGGTTCGGAGCGCTGAGGTGCCGACCATCTCGCCCGACTTCCTCGAGCGGGAGCGGCGCGCGATGGCCCCGGACCTCTACGCGCAGGAATACGAGGCCGAGTTCGCGTTCGGTGGCGTCGGCGGCGCCCTGTTCAGCCTGGCCGAGCTGGACGCCCTGATCCTGAAGGAGACCGCATGAGTAGACACGTCGGGATCACCGTCGCCGAGCGCGGATCGGCCATCGTCGCCGTGGATCGCGACGACGACGATGCGCTGCTCGTGGTGGGCATCGAGCGGCTGCCGTTCAGCCTGGCCGCCGTGACAGAGCGCGTGCGTGCCCTCGATGACCCGGCGACGCGGTTCATCATCGACGCCGAAGGGCTCGGCTCCGCGTTGTGGGCCATCGTCGGCCATCCCGCCGAACGGAAGCGCTGGCAGCTCTACAGCGGCCGCGGGCTGGAACGTCAAGCGCTCGTGGACGAGCTGCTAGTCGCGCTCCAACAGGACCGCTTCCACTTCGCGGCCGGGCTCGCCGAACAGGAGGCCATGTCCAAGGCCCTGCTGAGCTACCGCCGGCAGGTCCGCGAGGACGGTCTGATCGGCTCCGAGCTCGTGGTGGCGCTCCTGCTGGCCCTCATCCCGCCGCCGCGCGTCTACGTTCGCAAGCCTCGTCATGCGGTGGGGTTCTGACCGGTGACCGCCCATCCCGCCGCCACGGCCCCGGCGCGCCGCCGCCGCCGCCCCACCACCGAAGCAGGAGACACCACCGATGACCGATGACGCGCTCGGCGAGATCCGCAAGCTGCGCGAACGCCTGGCCCGCCTCGAGGCGATGGCCGCACCGACAGGAGAGCCCGTGCCCCAACCCACGACCCTAGCCGGGGCCGTCGCGGCCCACTACGCCGGCACCGAGGCGGGGTCCCGCGCCCTCGACTCGTGGGGACCGTTCCACGAGGACCCGGCGATGGAGCGGACGATCGCGGCGCGCGCCGCCCACCCCGACGCCTACGGCCCGCCCGACATGGCCGAGGCGATCTACACAGGCCGGAAGCAGGCCGCCGCCGACGCGAAAGGAGCCACCGAATGACCACCCGGACCGCCCACGAGGCCCCGTCCGCGCCGTTCCGCCCGATCGCCGCGGACGGCGGCCTGGCCGAGCGAAACAAGCTCATTCAGGCCTACCAGGAGCGCCGCCTCACCGATGCGGAGCGGCTCCGGCTCGCCGCGTTGACCTGGACGCCGGACGTGACCATGGAGCGGGTCGCGATGATCGCGGCCGAGTTCCCCGACGTGGCCGGCGTCGTGCCGTCCGACCTCATGGCCGTGCTCCCGCGGTACCTGGCCGACCGCACCGCCGCGAAGGCCGCCGGCCGGTCCGTCGCCGAGCCGCCCGAGGCGCTGCGCGAGGAGCTCGCCGCGGCCGCCGCGGAGCTCCGTGCGACCGCGAACCTGCCGCTTCCGTCCATCGAGGGGCGGCGGCTCGACCGGCTCGGCCGGGAAGCCTTCCGGGCGGCCGTCAACGCCGGCGACTTCGGCGCCACCGTCATGGCCTGGCGGGAGTGGCTCGCGTCCATCGCCGCCCATGACGCGCTGCTCAACCGCCACGGCGCGGCCCGGGCCGCCTTCGGGCCCTCCGCAGGCGGGTTCACAAGTCGGCCACGCCCGGCGTTCCTGCGCGAGCTCGAGGCGGCCATGGGCGGCTCGACCTCGATCCCGTCCGGGGTCCAGCCGGGCGAGATGGTCGCCCCGCGATGACAACGCGGGAGCCGGAGCGCGAGCCGGATCCCGCACCCCGCCAACGGCCGGCCCGTGCTCGGGGCCCGGTGCCGGCCGTCTGGCCCTCCACGATGCCCCACGCCAGCCGTGGGCGGGCCAGGTGGCCCATTGACGGCGCAGCTACGCTGATGGGGCCGGACCAGTCCGGTGGCCGGGTACTAGACGGCCGAACCGAATATGCTCCTGATGCGCCGTCCGTTGCTGCTAGTACCAGCCCCGGGCGGCGCGCTCGATTCTCAGGAGGCCCAGCGATGGGAACCGCAGCTCAGCCCACGATCGCGCACGGGATCGCGCGACTCCACCCCGACGTGGAGCTGCCCTACGACTACTGGAGGTGGGGCCCCGAGTGGGTCCTGCCGATGGGACGCTCCGGCCGATGGGCGCTGAACACCCTCTACAACTTCGCGGTGCGCGTCGAGTTCGACGAGTCCGGCCCCGGCGCTCCGGACGCTCGCCCGCTCGCCGCCTTCGGCCGCACCCTTGCCGTGGCCAGGGAGCTGAAGCGCGCCCAAGAGGCCCTCAGCGCCGAGGAAGAGGAACGGCTCGCCGACTGGCTCGGGTACGCCGACAAGCGCGAGGGAGCGGCGTTCGTGCGCGAGTTCACCATCCGCCGCCGACGCGAGCACGGCGACCTCCCGACGGTCGCCAAGGGCGCCTACATCCGCCGTCATCCCTTGAGCGAGGGTGTCTGGCACATCGCGACCGGGCGGACCTTCGACGACGGGGGCCAGCGGATCCACGTCTACGCCGAGTGCTCCAACGGGTCCGTGGTCGTCGACCTCGGCGACCCTCAACACCGCGAGGTAACCGTGACGGACGATCCCGGCGCGAACGTCTGCCGACGATGCCTGTCGCGCGTCGTCGCCACTATGCCGTCCCCGGTGACGGCCGAGCCCGCGGGAGTCCCGGCATGAAGCGCGCGAACGGCGACGGGACGGTACGCGAGCGGCCGAACGGCTCGTGGGAGGCCCGCTACACCGACCCGGACGGCCGGCAGCACTCGGTTACCCGTTCCTCGCGGAAAGACGCGACGGCCGCTATGCGGGAGGCGCAGGACCGGGCCCGGCAGGGGATCCGGCCCCTGCCGGCAACCACCACGGTCGCCGATTGGCTGGTCCTGTGGCTCGCGGACCGGGAGCGTGCCCTCCGGCCGTCCACGGTCGCCAGCTACCGCGAGACGTGCGTCCGCTACATCATCCCCCACATCGGCCGCGTCCGGCTGGACCGGCTCACCCCGGAGGACGTGGGCGCCATGATCCGCGCCCTCGAGGCCCGGACCGACCCGCGGCCGCTCTCCGCCCGCACCGTGCGGTACGCGGTCAACGTCCTTCGGATCGCGCTCTCCCGGGCCGTCCGATCCCGCCGGCTCCCGGTCAACGTGGCCGGCCCGCAGTACGTGGACGCGCCGACGGCCGCCGCGCACGAGCTCCACCCCCTGACCGCGCCACAGGTTCGCGCGTTCCTCCTGAGCGTCCACGGCAACCCGGCGGCCGAGCCCCCCGTCCCGCCCGACCGCCTCGAGGCGCTCTACGTGGCCGCCCTCGGCACCGGGGCCCGCCAGGGCGAGCTCCTGGCCCTCATGTGGGCCGATGTCGACCTGGATGCCCGCACCGTCCGCATCCGCCACACCCTCCAGCGGAACACGCGCATCGTGGCCGAACCCAAGACGCCCGGATCCCGCCGGACGCTCTCGCTCGCCCCGTCCGTCGTGACCGCGCTCCGGGCCCTCAAGGACGCCCACAAGGCTACCGGCGCCCCGATCCCCCACCCGTCCGCCTACGTGTTCACCACGCCCGAGGGCCGGCCCCTGGACAGCGTGAACGTCACCCACGACCTGGCCGACGCGCTCGAGCGGGCGAAGCTCCCCCGCCAGCGGTTCCACGACCTCCGGCACGCCTTCGCGACGTTGCAGCTCGAGGCCGGCGCGGACCTGTTCTCCGTCTCCCGGGCCCTCGGGCACACCGACATCGGGACCACGGCCAACGTGTACGCGCACTGGACGGACAAGATGAACCAGAGCACCGCGGACCGCGCGGAAGGGTTCCTCAGCCGATCCGGTTAGGGACGGGTAAGGGATTGCCGCCCAAACGAAAGCCCCCGGAGTCGCCTCCGGGGGCTGTTTCGTGCGAGGAGAGTGGTCGGGGCGGAGCGATTCGAACGCTCGACCTCCTGAACCCCATTCAGGTGCGCTACCAGGCTGCGCTACGTCCCGTTCCCTGGCGGGTACTGCTCTGCGGCGGAACTAAAGTTCCGCCCTACGTACGTCCGGCCCGCGACCGGGT
>JANNHX010000119.1:0-11394 GCA_031404615.1 Chloroflexota bacterium | reverse complement strand
CCCCGGTGGCGCCTGAGACGATCGACCGTTCGAGCACCACACCCAGGCGTATCCGAGAAACAAGGCCAGGCCGATGGGCATCGCGCGAGTCCAGGACCCGCCGCCCGCGCCGGAACGACGCGTGTCGCGTGCTACACTCTCCCGCCGGTCCACCCGAATCTGTCGGGTGTGGCTCCCGTGGGGATGTAGCTCAGCTGGAAGAGCGCCGCGTTCGCATCGCGGAGGCCAGGGGTTCGAGTCCCCTCATCTCCACCATTCGTGGGTCGGTCGGGCAGGTGGTGAGCCCAAGGGTCTGTAAAACCCTCGTCTTCGACTTTGGCGGTTCGATTCCGCCCCGGCCCACCAGCACCTTGGGATCGAAACGCCCGTCTCGCCAGAGGCGGGCGTCGATATGTCCGGGAGGACGTGCGCATGACCGCCTTGGTGGGTGGTGACGTCATCGCGAACGGGGTTCGCCTCCACTCCGAGCGGTCCGGCGGCGCGAAGCCCCCGCTGGTCCTCGCGCACGGCCTCAGCGACGACGGCCGGTGCTGGACGCCCATCGTCGACGCCCTCGCCGGGTCGTTCGACATCGTCACGGTCGATGCCCGGGGGCACGGCCTGTCCGCCGCCCCCGAGGACGGGTACCGCCTCGGGACGCTCGCCGAGGACCTCGCCTGCGTCATCCGCGAGCTGGGCCTCGAGCGTCCGGTGATCCTGGGCCACTCGCTCGGTGCGGTGACGGCCATGGCGTTGGCCGGCCGCTACCCCGACCTGCCGGCCGCGATCGTGCTCGAGGATCCGCCCCCGCTCTGGCGCCACGAGGGCCCGATGCCGGATGACGCCGCGCTCTCGCGCTCGATCGCCGCGGGGATCGTCTCGCTGAAGCGCCTGAGCCGGGACGAGCTGCGGCGCCAGGTCGTCGCCCAGAACCCCGCCTGGCCCGAGGCGGAGATCGGACCGTGGGTCGAGGCCAAGCTGGCGTTCAGCCTGCGGGCCGTGCCGCTCGCGACGCCCGAGCACCTCGCGTCGTTCGACATCCGGTCCGTGCTCGGGGCGATCACCTGCCCGGTGACGGTGCTGCACGGCGACGCCCTTCGCGGCTCGATGGCGACCGTCGCGGACCTCGAGATCCTGCGCACGCTCGTCCCGCAGCTGGTGACCGTGCACGTCCCGGGCGCCGGCCACAGCATCCGGCGCGACCAGCCCGAGCGATACCTCGACGCGGTCCGGGAGGCCATCCGGGCCTCATGACCGACGCTGATCAGCCCGCACCGGGCACCCCCACGCCCGATGGCGCCACCCATCCGCGCTTCGGCCGGATCCGCGTCCGGCGTGTCGTGTTCCTCGTCCTGGCCGCCGTCCTGGTCCTCCAGGTCGGCTACTTCGGGCGGGTCGGCCTGATCTGGTTCACCCAGTACCGGCGCACGGCGCCCGTCTACGACCCGCCGGTCCTCGCGGGCCAGGTGGTCTCCCCGGGCTGCTCGGGCGGGGTCTACGCGCGGACGGAGGAGGGCGTGCTCGTCATCACGACGACCGGCCACTGCTCCAACACGGGCGACCCCAAGTCAATGCCCGACACCGGCCGCTTCGTGGGCTATGCGTCGGCGCCGTCGAACTGGGACACCTGCGACCTGCCCGGCAAGAATCGCTGCACCGCCTCGGACATGGCGTATGTGCCCCTCGTCCCCGAGATGATCCCGTGGGGCCATCTCAACGAGATCGACCTCGGGGCCGGCGGGACCCGCGTCATCGCGCCAGGGACGGCAGCGCTCTCCTGCCCGGGCGTCAGGCAGGGCGACCGCGTCGAGATCAACGGGCAGGGCGGCTACCGGCAGGGCGGCATCATCGGCCAGCAGGCCAACGACTTCCCCGAGGACGGCACGTACTTCCCCTGCATCACGGTCACCGACATCGACGTCGTCTCCGGTGACTCCGGGGGTGCGGTGCTGGTGAATGGCGTCCCCGCGGGCGTCGCCTCGCGCTCGTACGCGGGCAAGCTCGGCTTCACGCCGCTCGCGGAGGGCCTCGCCGAGATGGGCCTCACGATGTGCGACGCGCCCGACTGCGGGCTGCGGCCGCCGGCGGCCAGCGCGCTGCCCTGAGCCCTCGCCGACTCGGACGCTCGACCCGGCGCTCATCCCGGCGCTCGTCCCGTGTCCGGCGGACCCGCCTACTCGCTTACTTGCGCAATCACGCAAGCATGGCGTACCGTGATCCGACCGTCGACCGTCACCTACCCGGAGTCACGACCATGCACCGCCCCTCCCGTCGCGCCCTCGCCCCCCTCCTCGTCGTCCTGCTGGCGACGCTCCTCGCGGCCTGCGGCGGCTCCGGGTCGGCCGTGAAGATCCCCAGCGCGGCCGATGCCGCGGGCATGGTGGGCAGCCGCGTCGTCATCGACGTCCGCACCCCCGCCGAGTACGCAGCGGGCCACATCGCCGGCGCGCAGAACATCGACGTCGAAGCCGCTGACTTCGCCACGAAGATCGCCCCGCTCGACAAGGGCGCCGCCTACCTCGTGTACTGCCGCTCGGGTCGCCGCAGCGCGATCGCGGCCGATCAGATGGCGTCGGCCGGCTTCAAGGACGTCGTCGATGGCGGCGGTATGGACGCGCTGGTCGCGGCCGGTGCCCCGACCGAGTAGCCGCCCCGCGGAGGTCCCTGAGCCTCAGCCCTCGCCCCAGGGGAACGGCTCGGTGTCGTGCCAGTCGCCCAGCACGAACGGCTCGCCGCCCCAGGCGGCCGTCCCGCCGCGGATCACGAGCGGGACCTGCGCCTCCGGCAGGTCGAGGCGGACCGCGAAGAGGCCATCGCCGTCGGGGAGCCGAAAGCCGTCCGAGTCGAGACAGACCGGCAGGGTCGAGTGGCAGCCGCCCGCGGCCGCCGTGCCGTCCACGAACCCGGACAGGTCCATGACGTCCACGACCTGGCCGCCGCGGATCTCGGTGGCCGTGACGACCGGCGCGACGTCGCCCGTCTCGACGGTGATCTCCCATCGCTCGCCACCGAGCTCGCCGGTGCCCGCGATGATCAGGCGCCAGGCCTTCGCGTCGGGATCCTTGAGCGTGGCCTGGATGGTGTCGTCGTCCACGGACTCGATGACGAGCTCCGGGCCGCCCTTGGCGCCGTCGACGTCGCCGGTGTCACCGATGACGGGGGTCGCGACGGGCTCCGGGACCGGCGTCCGCTGGGCCACCGGGAAAGGCGTTGGGTCGGGCGCGTGGGTCACGGGCGTGGCCGGTGCGACGGGGGATGGGACTGGCGAGCCAGCGCCGGCGCAGCCGCCGACGAGGATGAGCACGAGGGAGGCGACGATCGCCGGTCCGAACCGCGGGAACATGGGACCTCTGGGAACGGGAGCGGAGCGATGTTGATGGGCGGTGGGCGTGCCTATGACGATTGACGGCCCCGGTTTGGTTCCCTTGGCCGCGTCGCATTTCGCCCGTCAGTCGTCGAGCGCGGCGTGGAGCTCCGGGGCGTGCCTGCGGAGCCAGCGGCGCCACGTGACGTGGTCCGGGGCTCGGGTCGCAAGGAGCGCCCAGAACCGGTCGGAGTGACCGAAGACGCGTAGGTGGCACAGCTCGTGGGCCGCGACGGCATCCAGCGCCTCAGGCGGGGCGAGCACCAGGCGCCACGAGAAGGACAGGGCGCCCTTCCGCGAGCAGCTGCCCCAGCGGGTCGTCGTGTCGCGGATCGTGACGCTGGCCGGGGTGACGCCCAGGACGGGCGCGTGGCGGTCCAGCGCGCGCTCGAGGTCCGCCCTGACCCGGTCGCGGAACCAGGCCTCGAGGATCTTGGCGGTCGCACGGTGGTCGCGGGCGGTCCGCTCGACGAGCAGCTCGTCCCCGTCCTCGGCGCCGACACGCGACACGCGACTCCGGCGCGTGCCCTTGGGGGCCGCCGTCACGTGGACACGGTGCGGGACCCCGCGGTACGGGACGAGGCGGCCGTCATCCAGCGGCCGGCGGTCGTCCAGGCGCGTCCGTGTCGAGGCCTGGCGGGCGAGATGGCGGCGGACCCAGGGCTCGCGTTCGGCGAGGAAGCCGGTGACCAGCGGGTCGGGGCGGGCCCAGCCGCGGCGGGTGGCGCTCGGGATCGTGACGACGACGCCGCGCTCCGGGTGGATCGTGACCCGCAGGCGCGTCGCGCGCGGCGAGCGGCGGAGCGTGTAGTGGAGGTCGCCGCCCGGGAGGCGTGCCACGGCGGGGCACTCGACGGCCGTCTCCCCCGCCGCGACCCGCGGCCGACCGACCATCAGGCCCCGAAACGGAGGCGGCGCCCCGGCCGCTCCCCGGTCTCGGTCCCGCCGCGGATCAGGAGGTCACAGGGCATGGCCCGATGCTAGCGGCCGGGGCACCCTACGTGGGCGGTCCCGTGTCCGGGAACCGCAGCTCGACGAAGAGCTCACCTGGCGCGAGGTCCGTCGTCGAAACGACGTCGGCCCGGGCGCGCAGGCCGGTCAGCGTCAGCTCGTTGGGGACGCCCGGGTAGTTGCCGGGATACGTCGAGACCGCGGCCCGGGCCCTCGGCGCCCCCGGGGCCGGTATCGGCAGCAGCAGGTCCAGGATCGCCGGCGGCGGCATGCCGGTCTCGCTGCCGTGGTGGCTGACCTTGAGGAAGTGGACCGGCTCGACGAGGCCGAGGCGGTCCATCGTCCGCCAGCTCGGCTTCTCGGCGTCGCCCGTGAACAGGAGGCGCCAGCCGTGCCACTCGAGCAGCAGCACGATCGAGGTGTTGTTCGCCGCCCGGTCGATCGCGAGCAGCGTCGAGGCCGCGGTCCCGTGCCGGATGTCGAGCAGATTGTAGAAGGCGCCGGCGTCGACACCGTGGGGCGGGATCGGCTCCGGGGCGGGATCGGCCGGATCGGCATCGAGACCCAGGTCGAGGTCATCCACGACGTCGTCCCCGCCCAGCCGGAGGCCGTCGGCGAGCGCGGTGAAGGAGCGGTAGTAGTCCGACGTGTCCTCCTCGGGCGCCAGCAGCCGGACGGTGGCGGACGACGCGGGCTGGATCGCCGCGAGATCCGTCGTGCGGTCGACGTAACGCACCCCGCCCGCGGGCGTGAGCTTCTCGCGCAGGTAGTCGATGCACGTCTTCGTCGAGCGGGTGTCGTTGGTCGCGAGGAGCATCGAGAGGAAGGGCGAGGCGAGGGCAGCAGCCGGGAGCCGTGCCGCCGTCAGCCGGTACGCTGCCAGGGCCGCGATCCGCTTGCGGCGGGCGTCGGGGTGGGTCGTGTAGTAGTCCGGGGCCGCGGAACCGGTGAGCCACGCCTGCTTCGCCCCGATGACCTTGCCGTGGGCCTCGGCCGCGTAGAACAGGCCCTGCACGTGGTCCAGGTGCTCGTGGGTCATCACGTACAGGTCAAGCGGGGCGCCGCCCAGTCGCGCGACGAGGTCGTCCACGACCGGGACCAGGACCGCGTCCACGCCGCCCTGGCGGCTCAGCGCATTGCCGAAGTCGAACAGGATGTGGCGCTCCACCGGCGTCCCGTTCTCCTGGTCGGGGATCGAGACGAGGACCGCGTCGCCGAAGCGGACGTTGTAGAGGCGGACGACGAGGTCAGCCATCGCCGCCACCCCGGGCGACGTGGAGCAGGCGGGCCGTGCCCTTGACCCGCAGGATCCCGTCGGTGACCACGGCCTCCACGCCCGTGCCCAGGGTCTGGCGGACGGCCGCGGGGTCATCGGGCGTGGACAGGTCCACGAGGCCGGCCTCCACCAGTCGCCGCAATGCCGCATCCCGGGCCGGCCGGCGCCGCTCGAGGGCGACGGGACCCAGGCAGGAGCGGACGAGCCGGCGGTCCCAGTCGATGACGAGCGTCGCGCCGGTCTGGATCCGCCGCGTCGGCGCGCCGAGATCCGGCGGGTTGGGCTCCGTGACGCTCCAGCGGACCTTGAACAGCAGCTCCCTGACCGGGGCGGTGCCCTCGTCCGGCGCGGCGTGGCCCCGGCGCCTGGGTACGGGTGCCGCCTGGGCGACCTCGGCCTGGGCGTCCTCGGGGGCGGCCGACGCCCGTTCCAGCACGGCATCGGGCAGCTCGAACCGCTTGTTGACGACGATCCGCGGCATGACCTCGAACTGCGCGTCGGGCGGGATGTGCAGGAGGTCGCGGTTCCCCTCGGCGAACATGTACGCGACCCAGTCGCTCGTCGCGAGGCCGTCGAGGTCGATGTCGGCGAGGGATGGGTGCTCCGCGTTCGTGGTGACAACCAGCTCCGACTCGGCCACCACGATCCCGCGGCGGACGCACTCCGCGCGGATCCAGCGGCGCCAGCGGTCGTCCTCGAACGACGCCTGGTCGGCGGCGAGGATCGCGCGGATGTAGTCCGCGAAGGTGATCTCGCCCGGCGGCAGGTAGTCCAGGCCGCGCAGGATCATCCGCTTGAACTGCTCCGAGGCCGCGAACAGGGCGCGGCCGGAGACCTGGAGCCTGGTCTCGGAGCGGCGCTCGGCGAGGCGTTCCTTGGCGTCGCGGTGGAGCTCCACGAGGAAGCGGTACAGCGTGCCGGTCAGGACCTGGGACAGCTCGTGGGCCTCGGGCTCCGCGGCGGGGTCGGCGTGCGGGTCGAGCACGCTGTCGTCCAGCAGGTTGCGCAGCCAGCCCACCTGGCCGGAGGGATCGATCGCCCGGCCGAACTGCTCGCCGATCGAGCTGAAGTTGGTCGACTTCTCGATCGAGCCGCCGGTCTGGTCCAGCACGGCCTTGCGCAGGCGGCCGCTGCGGAACGCGATGAGCACGGCCGTGAGGTCCGCGACGCCCTCGTGGAGCGCGAGCGACTGGGGATCGAGCGCGTCGTACAGGTCGGGGGCGATGCCGTCGATGAGGGCGTGCGCGGTCTCGTGGGCCACGATGTCGCGCGAGAGGCTCGTGTGCACGAGCCGGCCGCCGGCGCGGAACGAGAAGAACTGGAGGCTGCGCGACCGGCGCTCGTAGTAGGCGTTGGCCCACCAGCCCGCGCGCGGGACGACCAGGAGCTGCGGCCCGCCAAAGGCCCACGCGACCTTGCGGCCCAGCGCATCGCGCTCCTCGTACAGGTACATCGTCCGGAGCACGGTGCCGAAGACGCTCACCTGGATGAAGTGCGGCGAGGTGACGTCGCGCTTGTCGACCCGGTACCGCCCGAAGGTGCGCCGCCCGGACGGCGGCTCGAACACCGCGCCGGGCTCCAGGGCCTCAGTCGTGGGGTGGAGGTCGATGACGGCGACGCGCTCCGTGACCGGGCCGTCGAGGTAGTGCGCCTCCGCGAGGCCCAGCCAGTCCTCGACGAGCCGGTCCGTCGGCAGGTGCGCAATCTCCGGGTCCTGGATCATGAGGGGGACGCGGACGCGCATCGCTCGTGCCCTACCCGGCCGCGGCGGTGATGGAGGCCCGGACGCTCGCGACCGAGCAGTAGCCGGCCAGCGCATGGTTGTCGCGGGCCGGGTTGTTGACCAGGTGGTCGTGCGCGAACCGCGGCGGCGGGTCGAAGTCGTCGCGGAGCGTCTTGTCGAGCGCGACGGGATCCCAGAAGTCGGCGAAGTTGTCCCACGCGTGGACCTTGGACGGGACGGGGTGCGGGCGGCCGGCGGCGTCGCGGAGGCATTGCTGGACGTTGGCGATGGCGAGCGGGCTGCCGAGGGTGACCAGGAGGTCGATGTCGAGCCCGGCGAGGGCGGGCTCCGAGAGGACGTCGTAGGTGATGATCGTGCCCAGGCTGTGGCAGACGACGACCCTGGGCCTCGGCGACGCGAGGAGCGCGGCACGGACGGGCGCGCGCATCGCCTCCTTGTGCGGGCCGAAGAGGTAGTCCAGCACGTCGCTCGCGAACTTGCCGACCACGAACCGGAAGATGGGATCCGGGATCACGGGGGTCAGGGCGAGGCCCGGGGCACGGGCGGGCGCTGTGGGCGTGGGACCGGCCGCTGCCGATGACGCGGCGGCGATCTTGTCCGCGCCGGCGTACAGGCGCTCCACGAGCTTGCGGGCGTCGGCGAGGGCCTGCTCGTCGGGGCCGCCGGCCGCACCCGCGGCTCCCACGCCGCCCGGGCCCTTCAGGGTTGCGGCGAGGATCTCCGTGGCGGCGACGCGGGGGCTGGTGCCGGGCTCCGCGGCGCGGCGGATGGCGGTCGCGCGACGCTGGCGCGGAACGCCGGTCGGTCCGGCCGCGACCCCGACGCCGCCGCCCCCGGCCGCGCCTCCGGGAGGCCACCGAAGATCGGCGTAGTAGCCGACCCTCGTGCTCGGCATGTCGCGCCCGAACAGGAGCAGGTCCAGCTCGTGCTTGAAGGCCGGCGCGGGCTGCTGGGGGCCAGCCCCATGGACGTAGACGAGCGGCTGCGGGGACACGCGCTCTCCTCACCCTTGGACCGGCGCCGCCGCCCGGCCGCGGACGGCGGCTCGGCCCTGGCAGGGGTATACCACGCGCGTCCATCCCCATCGCGCGCGCAGCCACCCCGGCGCCCGGAGTCAGCGCGGCGTGGCCGTCGTCAGGCCCAGCAGCCGCGCGGCATCGATCATCCGCTCGTCATACGTCACGATGGCTTCGAGATCGTCGCCGACGGCCAGCGCGCTCGACAGGTGGATCGCGTCCAGGGTTCGGAGCACCTGCGGTTCGAGGATGCCGGCCGCGTCGAGGATCCTGTCGTCGATCCCGATGAGGTCGACCCGCCGCAGGCCCTCCCGGACCGTGGCCAGCGCATCGGGCCCCAGGTGGCGGACGGCGCGCAGGGACTCAGCGCGCAGCAGGGCTGACGACACGCGACGGGCATCCTGGGTTGCGAGGAACGTGCGGACAGCCGCGGACTCAGGCTCCTCGACGACAAGCTTCACGAACGCCGAGCTGTCGAGGTAGAGCGCGCTCAATCGGCTCGACCCTCCGACACGAGTCGCGACGGCGGGACGGCGTCCGGTGGGACATGGACGGGCACGAGGTCGAGGATGTCGGCCTCCGCTCGACGCAGCAGTCCCTCGCGCTCGAGCCGCGCCAGGCCGTTGGGCATGGCCTTCAGCAGGACGGCGACCGGACGACCGCGGTCGGTGATCTCCAGGGTCTCGCCCGCGGCCACCCGGCGCAGGATCAGACTCGCCTCCCGGCGCAGCTCACGAACCCCAACGCGCTCCATGTGCGACATAGTAGCACATTGGCCCTTCCACGGATCATGATCCGGGCGACCCGCGCGCCTTCGACCCGCCCTCGGGACCCGCGCGCCGTGTCACCGGTGACGCCCGATCCCGGTAGGATCGACGGGCCATGCCCAAGCAGCCGATCCCGCATCCCGCCGAACCGCACACACGTGGTCGTCCAGCGTTCCCCGGGCTCCCCTGACCTGTGCTTGCGCTTCACGCCGTCTGGGCGCTCGACCACCGTCTGCACCTGTGGGGCGAGGATGCTGACTCGTTCGAGGTCCATCGGCGGCGAGCGGCACGGCGGGACGCCAGGGTACCGGCGCACCCATGGGCCGCCCCGTCCGAGGGCGTGGCGCGCGCCATCGAGGCCGTGACCGCTGGCGCTGCCGCCCCGACCGGCGACGCTCGACCAGGTCGATTGACCCTCTGCCTCCCTGGCGACACCGCGAGCCCGTGGCCCTCCCCCGGCATCGCGGCCGCGCCGCGGCACGGTGACGCGGTGCCCGCGGGTGGCGAACGCTGGACGGTCCCGACGCTCGCGTTCGGCCCGGGCGCGGCAGTCCGCCTTCTCCTCGCCGGGACTGGGACGCTTCGATCCGGGGAGACCTCGAGCGATCCCTCGCTCGGGTACCTCGCCGCCATCGGCCTGTACGCCCTGGAGCTCAGCGTGCGGGGCCGCTTCCTCCCCGGGCTGGTCCAGGCGCGGGACGGCCGGGGCTTCGAGGCACGCTGGCTTCCAGTCCCCGGCGCCACCGACGCCGACCGGCTCCGCGCGCTGGCGCGGGCGATGCCGCCATCCTGTCGCGCCGAGGCCGGCCCGCTGGATCCGTACGGACGCGGCGCCATCGACGTCCTCGCGCAGGCGCTGAATGACATCGTCGATTCGGTCGCCCGCTCGACCTTCGAGGCGCACCTCCTCCCGGGGATCCCTTCCCGGACGTCACGCGCGACTCCAGTCGACGCCATGCTGAAGACGCTCACCGCGGCCAGCCCCACCGTCGCCCCGGCGTCCACCGCCGTTCGCGCGCTGGCCGCGACCGTCTCGACGTGGCACGCGCGGGCCTCGACCGGCGACCCCGGGTTCCGCACCTGCTTCCGGGTCGTCCCGCCCGACGACGATGCCGCCGGCACCGAAGGGCAGGCGTGGGAACTGGAGGTCATGCTCCAGGCGACCGATGACCCGAGCCTCCTCGTTCCCGCCGCCGATGTCTGGAGGACCGGTCGCAGGCTGGCCGCGTTCGGCCGCGGGCTCGACGATCCGCAGGAGCGGCTACTCGCTGACCTGGGCCGCGCGACGCGACTCCACCCGCCCCTGGACCGGATGCTCCACCAGGCACACCCTGTGCGGCTCGACCTCGACGTGGCCGGCGCGTACGCCTTCTTGCGCGAGGGAGCGTCGGCCCTCGCCGAGGCCGGTTTCGGGATCCAGCTTCCGTCGTGGTGGCAGACCGGGCGCCCGCGCCTCACCACCCGCCTGCGGGCGACCACGCGCGCATCCGCCGGTGCGTCGGCGGCGGCCGCGCGGCTCGGGCTCGACGCCATCGTCGACTACCAATGGGAGCTGGCGATCGGCGACACGACGGTGACGGCCGACGAGATCCGCGAGCTCGCCCGCCTCAAGGTGCCGCTCGTGCGCGTCCGGGGCCAGTGGGTGGAGCTCCGCTCCGAGGACATCGCAGCGGCGGAACGGCTGGTCGACCGGGCCGCGGGACACGCAGCCGGGACGATGACCGCCGGCGACGTGGTCCGGGCCGGCCTGGGGCTGGAGATGACCGACATCGGCCTCCCGGTCACCGGCGTCACCGCCGACGGCTGGCTCGGAACCCTCCTGGGGGCTGGCGGTCCGGAAGGGCTGGCGCCATCGCGCGGGACGCCGGCGGGCTTCAAGGGCACGCTTCGGCCGTACCAGGAGCGCGGCGTCGCCTGGATGGGGTTCCTCGGCGACCTTGGGCTCGGCGCGTGCCTCGCCGACGACATGGGTCTCGGCAAGACCGCCCAGGTGCTCGCGCTGCTGGCGGATGAGCGCTCGTCACGGACGGCCGACGCGCCCCGGCCGGGCCCCACCCTCGTCGTCTGCCCCATGTCCGTCGTCGAGAACTGGCGCCGCGAGGCGGAGCGCTTCACCCCGGGCCTCGCCGTCCACGTCCACCACGGCGACGAGCGTCTCGGCGGCGAGGACCTGGCGACGGCGACGACCGACGTCGACCTCGTCATCACGACGTACGGGCTCGTCGCCCGTGACATCGAGTCGCTCTCGGCCATCGACTGGGGCCGCCTCGTCCTCGATGAGGCCCAGAACATCAAGA
>JANNHX010000118.1:0-5204 GCA_031404615.1 Chloroflexota bacterium | reverse complement strand
CGCCCGACCGGTCGCCCTGCGCGTGGAGGACGGCCGCCTGACCGGGCTCGTCGACCGCCGGACTGCTTATGACGGCACACGCGACGCCTCCGGGCGCAAGGTGCCGCGCGACGTCCCGGGCTCGGATGTCGAGCTCCCCCTCGACACGCTCATCCTGGCGATCAGCCAGTCGCCCGTGCTCGACCTGTTCGGCGACCGGGCGCCGGAGCTGACGCAGGCCGGGTTCATCGCCACGGATCCCGAGACGCTGGCGACATCGATCCCGGGGGTCTGGGCAGGCGGTGACGTGGGAGCCCACGGCCCGGCGTCCATCGTGAAGGCGGCCGCCGACGGCAAGCGGGCGGCCGCGGCGATCGCCCGGTTCCTGGGGCTGTCGTCCGGGACCGCGCTGCCGGCGCCGGCCGGCTACCGGGAGGTCGGGGATCTCGACGTCGGTGCGCTCACGGTGCGCCGGGCCCACCGCGCGTATCGCGTCCCGGTCCGCGCGACCGGCCTCGACCGCCGCGGCGGGTTCGACGAGACGGCCCTGCCCTACACCGCCGACGAGGCGCAGCGCGAGGCCGCACGCTGTCTCGACTGCGACACGCTCTGCAGCCTCTGCGTGGGCGTCTGCCCGAACCTGGCCCTCCTGACGTACGACACGGCGCCGGTCCGGGTGGAGGTCCCGGTCCTCGCGCCGCGCGACGGGGCGCTCGTGCCGGCCGGGTCGCAGCCCTTCGCCGTGGCGCAGCGGTTCCAGGTGGCCGTCCTCGCCGACCTGTGCAACGAGTGTGGCACCTGCGTCACGGCCTGCCCCACGGCTGGCCGCCCGTACGTGGACAAGCCGCGCCTCTACCTCTCCGCCGCCGACTTCGCCGCCGAGCCGGACAATGCGTTCCGGATCCTGGGCGACGGGGCGATCGAGGGACGGTTCGCCGGGGAGACGCATCGCCTCGATCGGAAGCAGGGCGACCCGACCTGCGTCTACCGGGCGCCGGGCGTGCGCGCCGTGCTCGACGCTAGAACGTTCGCGGTGCTCGAGGTCGAGGCGACCGGGCCGGTTGAGCCGGGCGAGCGATCGCTGGCTCCGGCCGCCGTCCTTGCCACGCTCCTCGCCGGAATCGCGGGTTCCGTGCCGCACCTGCCGACGGCCGGCGACGCGACCGGGGGCGGCACCCGGGTCGCCGAGCCGACGCTGGCTGCCGGCTGATCCGCGGCGTACCCCGACCTTCGGCTCCGACACGCAACCGGCGCCCGACCGGCCTGGGCCGAGCGGGCGCCGGCGCGCCGGGACGGGATGAAGGCGTCAGTCGCGCGGGCGGGACCGGCTGGCCTCGATGCCGAGCGTGCCCACGACCGCGATCGCACTGACGGCGAGAAGCACGAGGAGGGGTACCAGGCCCCAATCGGTGACCGAGGCAGGCGTCGCGGCGATGGTGTCGGTCGCCGGGAGTGGGACCGCCGGGCTCCGGCCGGACTTCGGGGTGGCCGTGGGGTTGGGTGCCGCGCACGACGAGCTGTTGATGGTGTTGTGGTCCATCGTGACAGCGCCGTTGCGCGCCAGCGCCCGGCCCTGCAGCGTCGCGCCGGTCTTCAGCGAGATCGAGGTGAGGGCCATGATCGTGCCCTTGAACCTCGTGGAGGTGTCCAGGGTCGCCGAGCTGCCGACCTGCCAGTAGACATTGCAGGCCGACGCGCCGTTGATGAGCTTCACGCGGCTGTTGGGCGCGGTGATCAGCGTGGAGGCGGCCTGGAAGATATACAGGCCCTCACCGTCGAGCGTGAGCGTGCCGGTCAACCCGAGGGTGTCGGAGCCGTAGACGCCGGGCTTGAGGGTCGTGCTGCCCAGCTCGGTCGGCACGTTCGTGACGGGCGTGGCCCCGGCGGCGGCGTTATAGGCGGTGACCAGGGCGTTCTTGGCCTTGCGCGCGACGGCATCGCCGAGGTGCTTTGCCCCGTGGAGCGTCACGGTCCTGAAGCCCGGCGCTGCCTTGCCGGGATGTAGCCCGACGTCTCCGGTGATGGTCGTGGCCCCGGTGTTCGTGATGGTGGTGCCGGCCAGCACGGCGAAGCTCTTGGCGGTGCCGAGGTTGACCGACGCCGCGGCGAGAACCGTGCCGGCAAGGGCGAGGGTGGCGAAGGCCGCGAGGCCGATCGTTCCGATGCGTTTCACTGGGTCACGTCCTGCTTGCTGGTGGCCTTGTCGGCCCGGGCTGACGATCGGGGCTCGGCCCGCTCACGATGCCCACTTGGGATGTCGCCGCCGAGGTTGACGGTGCCCTTGCCGATCGCGTCGCCCGGCATTGAAGGGCGGAGCCGAGTGTCTCGCCCATGCCGCGCCGCGTCATGACGGCCCTTCATCTCGTAGGGGGCGCCGTGAGACGCTGGAGCGATCGCGCTCGCGGGGGAGCCGTTTGGGGGCGCCTGGTGCAGAGCTGGTGGCGGTGGCGGCCTCGATCGAATGACGCACCGTCATGACGGTTCGTCGTGCGGGGCGCCTACTCCGCGTACAGCATTGGCCGGCGAGTCGCCCGGCGTGGCCGCCAGGCCCCGCTTCCCCGGATGCCAAGGCACGGGAGGAAACGTCATGGCCATCGATCAGGTCGACCAGAAGGTCGTCACCACCCAGGAACCCACGGCCACGGGTCAGGAGACGGTGCAGACGGACAGCCGCCGCATCACGCGGACGGGCCCGGGCGGGGCCGAGATCGGCCGCCGCGTCGTGGTCCTCGTCTTCGGGCTCATCCAGATCGTCATCGGGGCGCGCATCGTCCTGCTCCTGCTCGACGCGAGAGAGGCCAACGCCCTCGTGTCCGCGATCCTCAACCTCAGCCAGCTGTTCGTGGCACCGTTCGAAGGGATCCTGCGGACCGACTCCCTCCACGCCGCGGGCTCCGTCCTCGACATTACCGCGATCGTGGCCTTCGTCGGCTGGACGATCCTCGAGCTCATCGTCCTGTGGGTCATCGGGATCTTCGGGCGTCGATCGGGCGCGGACATCGCCTGACCGCGTCGCGATCCCCGCTGCGGACGGGTGATCCTCCGCTCCCTCCGCGGCCCGTCACAGACGGGCGCGACACGAAAGGAACATCTTCCATGGGAATCATCGCCTGGATCGTGCTCGGCGCGCTCGCCGGCTTCATCGCCAACCTGATCATGGGCGGGGGGCAGGGCCTCGTCATGATGATCGTCCTGGGGATCGTCGGCGCCGTGGTCGGCGGCTTCATCGCCGGGTCCGTGCTCGGCATCGCCGACATCACCGGCTTCAACCTGTCCAGCCTCCTCGTCGCCGTGTTCGGCGCCGTCGTCGTGATCTTCGTCGCGCGGCTGGTCATGGGCCGTGGCGCGAGCAAGGCCGTCTGACGAGCGACCGTCCGTAAAGGGCGGGCGTCTCCACCCACGAAGGTCGTGCCCTCGTCGATGACGCTCCGTCATGACAGGGGTACGCACAGCCGCCAGATTCCGAGGTGCACTTCTCGGGCGGCTCGCGACCTTCGGACACGGGCCAAATCAACCTTCCAGACCTGCTCCTGGCGCGTTTCCCTCCCTCTACGCCAGGAGCAGGTCGTTCCATGTCCGGCGCTTCGGCCTCAGGCTCCGGCGTCCCGCTTCTCGGTGTCGGCCAGCTTGCGGCGGCTCTCCTCGCGGGCCCGGGTGATCTTCCCCGACGTGCCCATGCCGTCGCCCTTCGGACCCGGGACGGGGTCGCGCGGCGTGCGGCCGCTCGCCCGCGCCTCCTCGCGCTCGCCCTCGCGCCAGGCCATCCGCTCCCCGATGGTCCGCTCGTAGCCCTGGTCCGACGGGAGGTAGTACCGGCGCCCGGCGAGCGCGTCGGGCAGGTACTGCTGGTCCACGTCGTGGTTCGCGAAGTCGTGGGGGAGCCTGTAGCCGACGCCGATGCCGTGGTGCTTCATCCTCCGGTCCGCGGCGTTGCGCAGGTGGTTGGGGACGGGGAGCGAGCCCTTTTCAACGACGTCGCCCGCGGCCGCCCAGTAGCCGCCACCCGCGCGGTTCGACTTGGGCGCGGTTGCGATGTAGGTCGTCGCCTGGGCGAGCGCGTACGAGGCCTCCGGGAGCCCGATGTAGTCGAGCGCCTGGGCCGCCGCGATCGCGACCTGGAGCGCCCGCGGGTCCGCGTTGCCCACGTCCTCGCTCGCGCTGATGATCAGCCGCCGCGCGATGAACCGGGGATCCTCGCCGGCCGCGACCATCGCCGCCAGCCAGTAGAGCGCCGCGTCCGGGTCGTTGCCGCGGAGGCTCTTGATGAACGCGGACACCGTGTCGTAGTGGCCGTCGCCCGCGCGGTCGTACGCCAGCACGCGCTGCTGGGCGGCGCCCTCGACGTGCGCGAGGGTGGGGGAGACGCGGTCGTCCGCGTCGCGCGCCTCATCGTCATCGGCGAGCGCCGCGGCGCCCTCGAGGATGTTGAGGGCCTGGCGCGCGTCGCCGCCCGAGACCTCCACGAGGTGTTCGAACGGCTCGTCGGCCATCGCCACGCCACCCCGCGGCCCATAGATGCCGGCCAGGCCCCGCTCCTCGTCGGTGAGCGCGCTCCGCAGGATTCCGGCGATGTCCTCGTCCGCGAGCGGCTCCAGGCGCCAGACCCGCATCCGGGACAGGAGCGCCGAGTTGACCTCGAAGTAGGGGTTCTCGGTCGTCGCGCCGATGAGCGTGACGGTGCCGTCCTCGACGTGCGGCAGGAGCGCGTCCTGCTGGGCCTTGTTGAAGCGATGGATCTCGTCGATGAACAGGACGCACCGGCCGCCGTGGAGGGCGAGCTGGTCCTGGGCCTCGGCGATGGTCGCACGGACCTCCGCGACACCTGACATGACGGCCGACACGGTGCGGAACTCGGCGCCGACGGCATCCGCGAGGAGCCGGGCGAGCGACGTCTTGCCGGTGCCGGGCGGGCCCCACAGGAGCATCGATGCGAGATGGCCGCGCGAGACGGAGCGGCGGAGCGGGCCGCGCTCGCCGACGAGGTGGCCCTGGCCCACGAACTCCTCGAGCGTGCGCGGACGCATCCGGGCAGCGAGGGGCTGCCGCTCGGGCGGCGGCTTGAACAGGGCTTCGGGGCGAGCGCCGGGGACGGCGCGCCGGGCGGGCATGCGGTCTGTCTACGGGGCCCGAAGCCCCGCGGCCGTCAGCCGCCGATCGGGATGACCTTGGTGACGTCGATCAGGATCCAGAGCAGGATCAGGATGCCGATCAGGATGCTCGCGATC
>JANNHX010000117.1:0-1949 GCA_031404615.1 Chloroflexota bacterium | reverse complement strand
GATGGGGATGCGACGCACGATGGAATGATACCACACTGGACCACTCTGATATCACAATGCATGGACAATGCTCCCGCGAGCATAGGCAGCGTCGCTCACCCCGCCCTTATGCGGTGGCGCCCCCGGTGGCCGCCTTCAAGTGCGTATTCAAGCGGGCCGGGCCGGGGCGGGCGCGCTGCCTATTCACGTGTGCATCAAACGCCGCCCCGCCACGCACGGATCCGACGACAAACCCGGGTTTGCGTGTCGGACCACGCTCGCGGCCGACCGACGCACAAGCTCCTATGTTGTCAAGCCATCGTGTGGGCTCCATCCAGGAGCAGCCGGAACACGACCCGGGCGAGGTGCCGCTTGAGCGCTCGGAGCGCCTCGCGCCAGGTCTTGCCCTCGTCCTTCTTGCGGGCCATGTACGCCTGGGCAGGTGGGTAACTCCTGGCCTGGGTGAAGGCGATCGTGTACAGCGCCCGGTTCAGCTGGCGGTTGCCGCCCCGGTTGAGCCGCATCCGCTGGACCTGTCCCGAGCTCGCGGAGATGGGTGCCGTGCCGGCGAGCATCGCGAATGCGTCGGCCGACCGGAAGCGGCGCAGGTCGCCCGCCTCGCCGATCAGCCTGCCCGTGGTCACGACGCCCGCGCCCGGGAGGGCGAGGAGCGGGTGGTCGCCGACGAGGGCTCCGATCCGCGCCTCGAGCACCCTTGCCTCGGCCATGAGCCGGCCGAGGCGTCCCAGGCGGTCCCGGGCGAGCTCGGCCTGGACGCCGGGCCTGCCGCGCAGGAGACGGCCGGCTGTCCGGCGATGACAGGTAGCGACGAGGTTGTCCGCCTTGGTCCCGTATCCCGGCACGAGCACGACGAGGTCCGCGTGGAGCCGGTTGCGGACCCGGGTCGCCTCGGTGACCACGTCCTCGCGCGCCTCGACGAGGAGCTGGATCTCACGGCTCCGGTCCGCGGTCCGTACGGGTGGCAACTCGATCTCGCGGAGGGTCACCCTCGCGATCGCGAGGGCGTCGCCCGGGTCGCTCTTGCCGGCCCGCCGCGTGCGCAGGCGCTCCCGGTGGCTGAGCTGCGGGGGCACCTCGACCACGTCCTCGCCCGCGGCGAGCAGGAAGCGCGCCGCCGCGGCACCGTAGCTCGCCGAGCCCTCGAGGCCGATCCGCGACCCGGACGAGACCTCGCGCGCCCAAGCCCGGAGCGCCGTGTGGCCTGCCGGGTCGTTCGCGAACGTCTGCTCGGCGAGCGGCCGACCGAGCTCGTCGATGGCGCACGCCGCGAGCGTCGCCTTGTGGGTGTCGATCCCGATCGCCTGCATCTGAGCGCGCCTCCGTCACGGGTGGGTACGATGGGCGCGGGCCAGGCGGGCAGCTGTGCGTTGAGTGAAGCCACGCTCCTATGAGGCCACGCCTGGCCCGCTCGTCACCTGGGGCGGGGGCACTTGAAACGTTGGCCAGCGGCACGCCGCGGCACATTCCCAGGGAGCCACCCGCCCCGGCGACGAGACCTTCGCAGCCCGGCGGAAGGCCTGCTCACCGTACGCACATTCCCACGTGGATCGCGGGTGTCAAACGCGCCGGGAGGCGCGGCGCGAGGAGCCGCCCCGGCGGCTGACGATCGCAAGGAACGATCCCGAAGGCGATGAGCGCGCCGCCGATGTCGATGACCGCGTCCACCGGCGATGGATGACGTCCCACCAGCGGCTCGGCTTGGCGCCAGGAGCGCCACCGGCGACCTCGGGAGGCCTGTACGCCCGGCACGCGGGCACATGGCAGGCGGTCGCGGGCCGAGTTCCGCCTGCCGTTGGACCGTCACTCCTGCCCGTGCGCTCCCGGCGAACTGGAGGTGGAGCAATGCACCCGCGGTGCTCGACGCAGCATCTCGCAGGACATCTCGGTGCTGGTTCTGCGCGCCGTGGCGTGCGTGTCACACGCGCGTATCGCGCACTTGACACCCCCGC
>JANNHX010000116.1:0-2631 GCA_031404615.1 Chloroflexota bacterium | reverse complement strand
TGTCGATCGTCAGGCCGGACGTCGCGAGGTCCGCCTTCGCGGCGCCCTGGACCTCCTGCTGGACCTTCTGGCGGTCGTAGTTCAGCTCCTCGACGGTCAGCGTGCCGACGATCGAGCGGAGCGACCCTTCGAGAACGTTCTTGACGATCGAGTCCAGCAGGTCCTCGTGATCAAGGAAGCGCTCCGCGGCATTGCGGATGGACTCCTCGTCGCCGCCGATCTTGACCGTCGCGACGCCCTGCACAGCGCACTTGATGCCCTGCTTGGTCACCGCGTCGGCGAGGTTGACGTTGATCTGCCGTGCGGACAGGTGGATGCGCCCGAGGCGGTGGACCAGCGGCAGGACGATGACGCGGCCCGCGCGGACGACCTTGAGCTGCGCCGGCGCGGAGAAGACGCCACCGGTTCGGACGAGCGCCTCGTTCGCGCCCGCCACCTTCACGCGGCTGGTCGCGTACGCGAACAGCAGCACGATGATGATGATCGGGACGAGCACGGCGAGGATGCCCCCGCCACCCCCGGTGTTGAACAGCCAGTCGAACATCTAGCCCTCCCCAGTGGTTGCCGCGGGTGCGGCGACCGCCGCCTGGTCGCGAACGATGACGCCGGTGCCGGCCGTGCCGGTGATGGTGACCGTCCGGCCAGCAGGGATCTCCTGCTCGGACGTGGCGGAGAACTCGTGGGTCTGGCCCTCGGCCTTGACGAGCACGGAGCCGTAGCGGCCGGCCGGGATCCCGACGGACACATAGGCGTCGCCGCCAACGAGGTCGGCGATCCTGAACGGTTCCGCGCTCTCGCTCCGCTTGAGGAGCCCGAACAGGCCAGCCGCGAGGGCCGCCCCGCCGACCCCGGACACGACGCCCACGATCGCGGCCTGGGCACCATGGATGTCCAGGACCTGGGTGGCGAACAGCCCGCCGGCGCCGAACATGCCCACGAAGCCGAGCAGGATGGGCGTGATGGTGGTCCCGCCGATGTCGAAGCCGAGGCCGTCGAGCAGCCCGCCCAGGATGTCGTCGAACACCACCGTGATCAGGAGCAGCACGCCGCCCACGAGGGCGGCGACACCGAAGACCCAGTCCTCGATCGGGATCGTGATCATCCGAGGCTGGCCCACCCTCCCCGCTCGGTGCCATGCGGCACCCTGGCGCGCCCGCCGAAAAGCCGCAGGCGCTCGCCGCCAGCATAGGGCTCAGGATCGGGCACCGAAAGGACGATCGGGAGGGCTCAGCGGTTCCATCGGCCTCGGCGGACGTCGTGGACGTCGGCGGTGGTCAGTCGGCCGCGGCCTCACCCTGAGGGTCGCCGAACAGGAGGCGCGCCCAGGATTCAAGGGGCGTGGGCTGCTCGGTCTTCGTGCCCAGCCGGACCAGCGCGGAGCCAGGGGCATCGTCCGGGAGGGCCGGCGCGTCAGCCTCGAGCGCGAACGGGACCTCCTTTGGCTTGCCCAGCCGGTACTGGCGGGCGGCCTGGGCGATGTAGGCCTGCTTCTGGATCAGGGACAGCTCGGACTCCAGGGCGGAGACCTCGCTCTCCAGCTGGACGTTGGCGATCCGCATCGCGTCCGCGCGGGCGGTCGCCTCGCTCGCCTCGCCCACCTGGCGGGCGAACAGCACGATGACCCAGGCGGCAACGAGGGCGGCGATGAGGATCGCGATTCGGCGGCGCGTGAGGCCGGCGACCGGCAGGTCCGCGAGGCTCCCGAGGGCACCCCTCGCGGCGGGCGTCGGGGCAGCCACGACCAGCTCGGGCACGGTCGCTTCCGGCACGTCGGGCTCGGGGGTCGTGGCGCCGTGGCGCCGGTGCAGTCGAAGCATTGGGCCGAGGGTAGCTTCGCTTGATTCCGATGTCAACCCGGTCCGCGCAGTCTGAATCACGATGCGCGAGGGCCATTCGTGCACGGACCTGTGACAGCCAAGGTGGCACACGAACCTTCCAGGCTGGCGTAGACTTCCGTCCAATTCGATCATGCGTTCGATATCGCTCGGAGATGGCATGCGCACCTACGCCCCCGCCAGCACCCGGGCCGTGCTGGAGCAACTGCTCGAGGAGCCGTCGCTCGCGCGCGGCGTCGTCCACCACGAGGTCCGCGAGGCACGCGGCGCCGAGCACGGTGACTGGCCGGCCTGGCTGGACCCGCGCATCCGGGACGGCCTGGCGAAGCGCGGCATCGAGCGGCCGTACACCCACCAGGCGGACGCGATCGAGGCGGTCCATGCGGGGCAGGACATCGTTGTGGTCACGCCCACGGCCTCGGGCAAGTCGCTGTGCTACACGGTGCCCGTGCTCCAGGCGCTCGCGGACGACCCCTCGGCACGGGCCCTGTTCCTGTTCCCCACCAAGGCCCTCGGGCAGGACCAGGTGGCGGAGTTCGGGGAGCTGGTGATCGACGCGGGGCTCGAGGTCTCGGCGGCGTGCTATGACGGGGACACGCCGGCGCCCATCCGCTCGGCGATCCGCAAGGCTGGGCAGGTCGTCGTCACCAACCCGGACATGCTCCACTCGGCGATCCTCCCCCACCACACCAAGTGGTTCCAGCTGTTCGAGCAGCTCCAGGTCATCGTCATCGACGAGCTGCACACGTACCGGGGCGTCTTCGGCAGCCACGTGGCCAACGTACTGCGCCGGCTC
>JANNHX010000115.1:0-10595 GCA_031404615.1 Chloroflexota bacterium | reverse complement strand
GCCGTCGATCCGGTGATGCACGTCAACCCGACAGGCCGGTTCGTCACCGGTGGCCCGATGGGCGACGCGGGCCTCACGGGCCGGAAGATCATCGTCGACACCTACGGCGGCATGGCGCGCCACGGCGGCGGCGCCTTCTCGGGCAAGGATCCGACGAAGGTGGACCGCTCGGCGGCGTACGCCGCGCGCTGGGTGGCCAAGAATGTCGTCGCCGCAGGCCTCGCGGACCGCTTTGAGCTGGAGGTCGCGTACGGCATCGGCATCGCCGAGCCGCTGTCGCTGTCCGTCGACTCGTTCGGGACCGGCAAGGTGGACGACGGGCGGATCCTGGAGCTCGTGAAGCGCCACTTCGACCTGCGCCCCGCGCGGATCATCGAGGCGCTGGACCTGCTCCGGCCGATCTACCGGCAGACCGCCGCCTACGGACACTTCGGCCGGGACGACCTGGATCTGCCGTGGGAGCGCACGGACCGTGCGGCGGCCCTCGCCGCGGACGCCGGCCTGCCGGAGCCCGCGCTGGCCTGACCCGCCGTGGACCGGCGCCGATGACCCCGACCCTGCGGTGCGTGAACCACCCGGGGATCAGCGGACCGGGACACTAGAATGCGGGGATGTACGTCGTCATCATGGCCGGCGGCGGCGGGACCCGGCTCCGCCCGCTCAGCACCGCGGCTCATCCCAAGCCGTTCCTGCCGCTCCTGCCCACGGGCGAGACCCTGCTCCAGAGCACGATCGCCCGACTGCGGGGACCGGAGCTTGCCCTTGACGACGCGTCGATCTGCATCGTTGCCTCGGCGGCCTACGCGGCCCTGGTCCGCGAGCAGGCCCCGGGGATCGGGATCGTCGTCGAGCCAGAGGGCCGCAACACGGCCGCCGCGATCGCCCTGGCGACCCTGGCCGTCGACCGCGACGACGAGGAGGTCATGCTGGTGCTCCCGGCGGACCACAGGATCGACCCGGAGCGCGAGGGCCTCTTCCGGTCGGTGCTCCGGACCGCCGCCGATCGGCTCGCGACGGGCGCGTTCGGCATCGAGTCGCCGCTCGTGACCCTCGGGATCTCGCCGTCCCACGCGTCGACGCAGTACGGGTACCTCGTCCCGCGCGTGGAGGCGGCCGAGGACGTGGAGAGCCTGCGGGCCTACCCGCTCGCCGCGTTCCGCGAGAAGCCGGGCCCAGCCGCCGCCCAGCTCCTCGTCGCGTCCCCGGGCGTCGCCTGGAACGCGGGCATGTTCCTGTGGCGGCGGCGGGCGATCCGCTCGGCGCTCGAACGTCATGCGCCCGACATCATCGACGGGGTCGCCAATGGGCTCGCGTCGGGCGACATGGCGGCGGCCTACCCGCGGCTGCCCTCGCGGTCCATCGACTACGCGGTCATGGAGCCCGCCGGCGCGGCCGGCGAGGTCGTCATGGCCGGGCTCGATGTGGGCTGGAGCGACATTGGCACGTGGCCGGCGCTGCTCGAGGTCCTGGGGGCCGGCGGCGTCGACGGCGGGGTCGTCGAGGCCGGGACGGCGCTCGAGGTCGCGGCTGGTGACCTCCTCGTCGAGCGCGGCCCCTCGGGGCTCGTCCTCCGCGAGGCCGACGGTACGATCAGTGTCGAAGAACCAATCGCCCACCTCCGCGGAGCCCGCGACGCCCGAGCGCTCGTGCAGGACCTCCTGGACCGGTGTGCCGCAGCGGAGGCTCGTGCGTGACCAACCTGGCGGAGGCGCCCACCCCCACCAAGATCGTGTTCGGCACTGACGGGTGGCGGGCCCGTGTCGCGGACGAGTACACGTTCGAGACCGTGCGCCGCTGCGCTGACGGCGTGGCGCGCTATGTCGTGGGGCGAGGCGAGCAGGCGAAGGGCGTCGTCCTGGCCTACGACCGCCGGTTCTCGTCCGAGTTCTTCGCACAGGCGGCCGCCGAGGTCCTCCTCGCCCACGACATCCCGGTGGCGATCAGCAAGACCGCGGTCCCCACCCAGATGAGCTCCTACGAGGTCGTTGAGCGGGGTGCCGCGGCAGGCGTCGTCATCACAGCCTCGCACAACCCATGGACCGACAACGGCTTCAAGGTCAAGGCTCCCACAGGCGCCGCGGCTGGCGCGGACATCCTCTCGATCGTCGAGGCTGGGATCGTCGCCAACGCCGGGCAGGCCATCGAGCGCCGCCCGTTCGCGGACGCCGAGGAGGCGGGTCTCGTCGAGTGGTTCGACCCGTACGACGGCTACGAGCGCTACGTCAGGCGGACCCTGGACCTCGACGAGCTGAAGGCGGCGGACGCATCGGTCCTCGTCGAGCCGCTCTACGGGGCCGGCTCCGGCTGGATCCCGCGGCTGCTCGCCGGCGGACGCATCCGCGTCACCGAGATCCACAGTGAGCGCAACCCGTACTTCGGCGGCATCAACCCCGAGCCCATCCGCCCCAACGTGGACGAGGCGCTCGCGACGATCGCGGCCGGTGGATACGACATCGGCCTGCTCCTTGACGGTGACGCGGACCGCGCGGGCGCGGCCGACGAGCGGGGCGTGTTCCTCCACCAGCTGGAGGTCACCGGCCTGCTCATGTACTACCTCGCCGAGCACCGCGGCCTGCGCCAGCCGGTGGTCGTGAGCGTGAACAACACCTCGACCGCGGCGACGCTCGGCAGGCACTTCGGGATCGAGACCCACGAGGTCCCGGTGGGCTTCAAGTTCATCGGCCCCCGGATGATCGAGACCGGGGCCATGATGGGTGCCGAGGAGTCCGGCGGCTACGGGTTCGGGATGCACCTGCCCGAGCGAGATGGCATCTACGCCGACCTCATGCTGCTCGACCTGTTCCTGAAGGAGCGGGCGCGCGGCAACTGGCCTGTCTCGCGGGCCGTGGAGCTGTTCCACGAGCTGGCAGGGCCGTCCTACTACCGGCGGATCGACGTTCACGTCGAGCGGCCACTGTATGAGGGCGTCAAGCAGCGCCTCCTCGTCGAGCTCGCGGCCACGCCGCCCACGGAGCTCGCCGGCGAGCCCATCGTCCGGACCCAGGTCCTGACGACCAAGGACGGCTTCAAGTGGTTCCTGGCCGACGGGTCCTGGCTCCTCGTCCGGGCGAGCGGCACCGAGCCCCTCGTGCGGGTCTACACCGAGGCCAGCTCCGAGGCGCTCCGGGACGAGCTCGTGCTCACGGGCGAGCGGGTCGTGCGGGGCGGCTGATTCCCAGATCGGAGCGGTTTCGGGGGCTGCCCTCCGGCCGCCGGGGGTGTAGGCTTGCCATGGCGACCGCCATCACCGGCCCGCGGATCCGACCGGACGGCGGCCCTCGTGGACGCTCCCCGAAGGGGCGACTGGAGGTTGATCGGCGATGCACTCCTCTCTCATCGGCAAGGTCGAGAAGGCGAATCGCTACGCTCGTGAGCTGGACCGCATCTCGCTCGAGCGTGTCGCCCTGACGTTCCGTGGTGACAACGACACCCATCACGTCAGCCTCGATGCCGGCCCGTGGCAGTGCACGTGTCACTACTTCGAGAGTTGGGGCTCCTGCGTCCACCTGCTCGCGCTGCAGAAGGTCTTCGGCGTGATGCTCCCGGATGAGGCGCAGGTCTCGATCTTCGATGCCACGGCGGTCGGCGCCCTGGCCTAGAAGTCCCGGCCCGCGCATGCGGGCTCCCCAAACGCAACGGACGTGACGCCGCCGGACACCGGCGGCGTCGCCGTCAGTGGGTCACGGCAGGACCTCGACGCGCCAGTACCACGCGGCGTTGTTGCCGTCCCGGAACCGGATGTCCACCTTGAGACTCCACGTCCCGATTGCGCCGGGTCCCGGCACCGCGATCGGGCCCCCGTCGCCGCTCGCGGCGCCCGCCGGATCGCCGGCCTGGTCGGCGTCGACCCGGGCCCATGCCGCCTCCCAGCTCGCGACCGCAAGCGGCGGGACCACCGCCACGGCGTAGGGGCCGCCTGCCCGGACGCCCTGGTGCTCCGGCGGGACGATCCACGGGGCGTCGGAGCCGGCGCCATCCCAGACGTAGCTGCCCAGCTCCCCGCGGATCGGGGCGCCGCCGCCCACCACGACCAGCGTCGCCATCGGCGGCCCGGGCTGCTCCGTGGGCCTGGGCGTCGCCGAGGGCGTGGACACGGCTCCGTTCGACGGGACCGGCGACGCGGCGGGTACCGTCGCGGGTCCGTCCGTGCCGTCCGACGTGCCGGTGGGCGAGGGGAGGCCGGCCGCGCCGCACCCGGCCACCGCGAGGGCCCCGAGCAGCACGCACAGCCGGAAGAGCGGGCTCGCGCGCGTGACGGCGACGGCCGCGGGGGCAGGGATCGTGGGCACGGACGGCCTCCTTCTCACCTGGGGATCACCGGGTGGATCCCGGGGTTGACTGCGGGCAGAGCGTCGTGGTGCAGGCGGCCGCCACCGTCACGGGGACGGCGGCCGATGAGGAGCCCCGCAGCCCCTCATTGGACGGCTTTCGGAACACGGCCCGGATGTCGCTCGTGGAGCGCATCGCCATGCCGACGCTGTAGGGTCCCGCGGACGATCCCGGGACCATCGTGAACACGTCGACCCAGCTGCCCGAGGTGCGCTGCTGGAGCACGACGGTCCGCCCCGACACCAGGTTGTTCGAGAGCCGTCCAGCCCCGTTGCTGCCGAGCGTTGCGGTGAACGTGACCACCGACCCCGCCACCACCGAGGTGCGCGAGGCGTTGATCGACAGCTCGGTGGGGATGTCCAGGCAGGTGCTGTACGGCGTCGAGGAGGTCAGCACGTCATAGACCTGCTGGAGGGTCGCGTAGTCGCAGCGGCCGAAGACGTGGGCGTTGTAGAACTCCTTCGGCCGGGCCCGCGAGTACTGCTGGACCACGGCATCGCCGTAGTCGCTGTCGTCGGGCAGGTTGTCGTGGTGGTCGAGGCCGAGCACGTGGCCCAGCTCGTCGAGCGTGATGTTCTCGGCGTCGTAACAGCCGTTGACGCGCTCGATCTCGCACCAGCGCAACGTGCCCCAGTCGAACCGGTGACCGTGCTCGCGGAGGTAGACGGAGAACGAGTTGGGGACGCTGCGGCGGAAGCAGGCGAGTCCGTTGACCCCGCAGGGCGCCGACAGCCCGTAGCCGATCCCGTCGGTCGCATCCACCTCGTAGTCGAACGTGGGGGCCTTGCTGCGGCGCGACGCGTTCGCGTCATCGGCCGCCGCGTTGATCGCGGTCCTGATCGCCGCGGGCGGCGCGGCCCCGGCGATCCAGCGGAAGGTCAGGACGCTGCTCTGTGGCCACGCTCCGCCCATGAACGGGTCGGGGATCGCGGCCGCGGCCGGGGCGGCGCCCGCGCCGCAGGCGACGATGGACAGTGCGAGGGCAGCAATCGCCCGTGCGGTGCGGCCGATCATCGGGAGGCCTCCGAAAGGGGGGTGACGGTGGCAGTCGAGGGGTCAAAGACGATCAGGCCGGCGTACGTGGGCCGGCCGCCGGGCGCGAGGGCCACGGCATCCCCCGGCGCCTCCGCGCCCGCCATCGCAAGCGAGCCGCCGGCCATCGGGGCGCCGCCCGCCTCCACCGGATCACTCAGCCGCCCGGTCGCGAGGACCAGCCCCGCGACGCGGCCGTCGGGCGCCTCGTAGACGAGGCTCCCGCTCCGCACGACGGCGGTGTGTGCCGCGTCGACCAGGGTCCGCCGGTCGCCTGTCGCGAGATCCACGGCGAGGATGGCGCAGGGATCCCCCGCGCACGCCGCGCGCGCCACGAGCAGCCCACCGCTCACACCGAGCGCGGGTCCGACGTGGTCCACGCGGGCCACGCTCCCGTCTGATGGGTCCAGCACGCGGTCACGGCACGCCGCGATCCCGCACGACGACACGACGATGCGCCCGCCATCGGCCGGCAACAGTTCCGTGGTGAAGGTGGGCCCGTGCTCCGCGTCCGCGGCGAGGCCAGGCAGGACCAGGACGGCCGCACCGTCCGCGGCCCCGTCGGCGCCGATCGGCCGCCGCCAGACGCCGAGGTCCGCCCTGGTCCGGCGGTCCACCCGGTGCTCGTACAGGGACCGCCCATCCGCCGCCAGGACGGCGCTGCGGATCACGGCCGCCTCATCGGCCACCGCCGATGCGCAGCCACGCACCGGGTCCAGCAGCCGAATGTACGAGGCGGATCCATCGTCCGAGCCCGCGAGCACGCGGCCGCCCACCGGTCCGGACGCGAACGACTCCGGGGCCAGTGCGAGCCACCGCCCGCGTTCTCCTGCGCTCCCGACCGTCAGGCGCATGGATGCGAGCGCGCCCTGCCGGTCCAGGGCCGGGTCCAGCCGGTACCAGGCCGCCGTCCCGGGCGGGCCCGAAGCCTCCCCGGCTGGGCAGGGCGGCGGCTCCCAGGGCGGGTCTCCGGCCGCGCCCGCCATCGGACGCCCGATGCCGACGGCACCGGCCGTGACCGCGAGCGCCAGGGGTGCGAGCCTCAGCCAACGCGTGGACTCCATGACCGTTCCTCCTCCGGCGGGGAAGTCGGGTGGCGGGAGGAGGGCGAGATGGCCATGGTGACGATGACCAATTGCCTGCCGCTTACATGGATACCGGTGGTACGCTGCCGCCCGTCAACGGGACCCGCGGTCCCCACAGATCCGACGCGGTACGGTCGCGAAGCCGGTGTGATTCCGGCACAGTCCCGCTACGGTGACCGCCCCATGGGGCGGAAGTCCGGTCGCCGACCTGCCGTCGCTCGCTCGAACCTTCGAGAGAAAGGTCAGGCGCTACGTGCGATCCACCGCCTGACCCCTGCTTCGCCCCACGAAGCGAGGGGTCTTCTGTTACCTCCACCCTTCCCGATTCGGAGTCCCGAGTGGTCGCACGTTCTACCCGCACCCTTCCCGCTGTTGCCGGCCTGCTGCTGGCGATCCTCCTGGCGGCATGCTCTGCCGCCCCCGCGACGACGCCCACGCTGCCGCCCACCACCCCGTTCCCGTCGACGGCGCCCGTCGCCACCCCGGCCCCGACCGAGGCGCCGACCCCCCCGCCGCTCTTCCCCGTCGAGTTGACCGACGACGAGGGCACCACCGTGTCGATCCCGGCCGCGCCCGCCAAGATCGTCTCGCTCACCCCGGCCGCGACCGAGATCCTGTTCGAGCTCGGCGCAGGCGACCGCCTGGTCGGCAAGGTCGAGGACTTCACGCCGTTCCCGGAGGCCGCCGCGGCCGTCCCGGACGTTGCCAAGTTCGGCTCCGTCGACGTCGAGAAGATCGTGTCTCTGGGCACCGAGCTCGTCATCGCCGGCGGCAACAACTTCAACCCGCCCGAGTCCATCAAGCAGCTCCGCGACCTCGGCGTCCCGGTCCTCGTCGTGTTCGCGCCCGACGTCGCAGGCGCCGTCGCGGACATCGAGCTCATCGGCAAGGCCGTCGGCAATCCCGACGGGGCCGCCACGATCAACGCCAACATCACCAGGGCCATGGACGACGTCAAGGCGGCCACCGCCGGCGGGACCCCCGTCCGCACCTACTACGAGCTGGACGCCTCGTCCGGCTACTTCGGCCCCGCGCCCGACTACTTCGGCACCGAGATGATCAAGATCGCCGGCGGCGACCCGCTCACGAGCGGCACCGCGGGCGTCTACCAGATCGAGGCCGAGCAGATCCTGTCCTTCGACCCCGAGGTCATCCTCCTGGGCGATGCCGCGTACGGCGTCACGGCCGACCAGGTCGTGGCCCGCCCCGGCTGGGACACACTGACCGCGGTCAAGAACGGCGACGTCCGTCCCATCGACGACGTCATCGTCACCCGCCCGGGCCCGCGGCTCGCCGACGGCATCCGCGCCCTCGCCCTGGCGATCAACCCCAAGCTTGTCCTGCCGTCGCCGGCCCCGTGAGCCCCCGATGACCACCGCCCCCGTCCCCGCCGGCGCCCGCAGGGCGTCGCTCGCCGTGCCGACACGCCTCGGGCGCGCCGGCTGGCTCGCGGTGGCGGGGGTGGCCTCGCTGTTCCTCGTCCTCATCGGCGGGATCGTGCTGGGCTCGGCGGACCTCTCGCCCGCCACCACCCTCGCGATCCTCGCCAGGCGGTTCCTGGGCATCGATCTGGGCCTGACCTGGGCGCCCACCGCCGAGGCGATCGTGATGGACCTGCGACTGCCGCGGGTCCTCACGGCCATGGTCGTCGGGACCGGGCTCGCCGTCGCCGGGGCCACGTTCCAGGGGCTGCTGCGCAATCCGCTGGCGGACCCATACGTGCTGGGCACGGCGTCGGGCGCGGCCCTTGGGGCGGCGATCGCCGTCATCCTCCCGGTCCGGGGGCTGTTCCTCGAGTTCGGGCTCCTGCACGGCCTCGCGTTCGCGGGTGCGCTCCTGTCTGTGACCGTCGTCTACAAGCTCTCGCGGACGAGCCCGCTGTCGCCGCTCACCTCCCTGCTGCTGACCGGGTACGCGGTGGGCTCACTGCTGTCCGCCGGCCTCGCGATGGCGATGTACCTCTCGGGCACGGGCCTGCGCCAGATCTTCAGCTACCTCCTGGGCGGCTTCGACGGGACAAACTGGGCCCGGCTCGCCGTCGCGGCGCCGCTGATCCTTGGAGGGTCGCTCGCGATCCTCATGCGGGCCCGGGCCCTGAACGGCTTTCTCCTCGGCGAGGAGGCCGCGGCGCATCTCGGCGTTGACGTCAAGAAGGAGCGGACGATCCTCCTCGCCCTTGCGTCGCTGGTCACGGCCGCCGGTGTCGCGATCGCCGGGCTCATCGGGTTCGTCGGGCTCGTCGTCCCGCACCTCGTGCGCCTGCTGGTCGGCCCCAACGCGCGCCTCGTCCTGCCGATCTCCGCGCTGTTCGGGGCGAGCCTCCTCGCGGCCGCCGACGTGGTCGCGCGGATGCTGGGCGGCGTGCCCGTCGGCGTCGTCACCGCGGTCATCGGGGCGCCCTTCTTCCTCGCGCTGCTCCGGCGAGCGCGCACGGGGTACGAGCTGTGACCGAACCCGCGCTGCTCGTCGACGGCGTCACGGTCGAGGTCCGCGAGCGCGCGATCCTGCGCGACGCCTCGTTCCGCCTCGATCACGGCGAGCGCGTCGCGCTCATCGGGCCGAACGGAGCCGGCAAGTCGACGCTCCTGCGTGTGCTCGCCGGGACCCTCAAGCCGACCGCGGGCCGCGTCGAGATGGATGGCGCGCCGCTGGCTTCGCTGAGCCGGTCGGCGATCGCCAAACGCCTCGCCGTCGTGCCGCAGCAGACCGCGCTGCCGTTCTCGATGCGCGTCGAGGACGTCGTGGCACTCGGCCGGCTCCCGCACGAGGGCTCCATCCGCGGGGCGACCGCGGCGGACCGGGCGGCCGTGGCGGCGGCCATTGACCGGGTGGGCCTCGGCCACCTGATGGGTCGCGACGCGCGCGAGCTCTCACTCGGCGAGCGGCAGCTGGTCCTGCTCGCCCTGGCCGTGGCCCAGGACGCGCCCGTGCTCCTCCTCGACGAGCCAACCGTGCACCTGGACCTGCGCCACCAGGTCGAGGCGATGGAGCTCCTGCGCGA
Organism: Chloroflexota bacterium; assembly: GCA_031404615.1. Lineage (GTDB taxonomy): Bacteria > Chloroflexota > Limnocylindria > Limnocylindrales > CSP1-4 > CAIXZV01. The sequence goes on along the minus strand of JANNHX010000115.1, from coordinate 1,148 downwards.
CCTCAACGAGCGCGACGGGACCGCGCTCATCGCCGTCCTCCACGACCTGGGGCTCGCGGCCCACTTCTTCCCGCGGCTGGTCATCGTGGAGCACGGGCGGATCATCGCCGACGGGCCGCCGGCCGAGATCCTCACCGACGAGCGGATCCGCGAGACGTTCGGCGTTGAGCCCGCGCTCGTGCGTCTCGCGGCGGGCGCCAGCGGCAGCTGAGAGCCGGCCGGGATCGGTCCGGCAGCGCTCCGCGGCGGGTGCCGGTACCCTTGGCCCGTGTTCCGCCTCCGTCTCGCGCTCCTCTTCGCGCTCGTCGCCCTCCTCGCGGCCTGCGACGGGAGCACGCCGTCGAGCGGTGCGTCGTCGTCGGCCGGCGCCTCCCCGCAGGAGTCCGGGGCGCCCGTCACCACGGACGAGCCGGTCGGGAGCGCGGACCCCGCTACGTCCGCGGACCCTGCTGCGTCCGAGGATCCTGAGGCGACCGACGAGTCGGTGCCCACCGACGGGCCGGTCGAGAGCGCGGACCCGGGCGCGTCCGAACTGCCGTCGGCCGAGGCCGGGTCCGGCGCAGCCGCCTGCAGCGGCAACCTGTCGAACCGGGAGTTCTTCGAGGGCATCGCCAAGGCCGTCGAGTGGCCGGTCCTGTGCGGAGTCCTGCCCAAGGGCTGGTTCGTGTCGCAGGGTGCGTACCGGCTCGCCAACGGCGGCAAGGTGATCGTCAGCTACAAGGGTCCGAGTGGCGCCGCGATCACCCTGTCCGAGGGCGCCTACTGCCTCACGGATGCGGCGGGCTGCACGCCGTCCGGCTCGGACCTCGGTGAGGCGACGCTCGGGCCGCTCGGCGGCACGCTCTACGAGACGACGGACGGCTACGCGATCATCGTGGCCGCCGGCGAGAACCCGGGCTGGTCGATGACCACCAGGGGCCTGACGCAGGAGACCACGGTCTCGCTCGGTGCGGCCCTCGCGCAGGTCGGCCGCTAGGCGGTCCGACCGGGCCACGAAGCTGGATGCGCTCAGCGCCGCCGGACGACGAGCACGACGACGAGGAAGACGGCGGCGACGATCCCAGCAAGCGGGATCAGCAGGATCAGAGCGTTGACGTCCATGGCATTGCTCTCCGTGCGCTAGTAGAGGAGCCTGCCGGCGACCACCA
>JANNHX010000114.1:0-2196 GCA_031404615.1 Chloroflexota bacterium | reverse complement strand
GAGGCGGCAGTCCTGCCGATCCTCTCCCACTGGATCAACGGCGCGGCCGTCGAGGTCCTCGCGGAGAACACCGGCCCCATCTACAACCCGGCGACGGGCCAGGTCTTCGCCCGCGTGCCGCGCGGCGGCGTGGCCGAGGTCGACCAGGCGGTCGCGGCGGCGAAGGCCGCCTTCCCGGCGTGGCGCGACATGCCGCTCATCGCCCGCTCCAACATCTTCTTCCAGTTCCGGAACCTGATGTACGAGAACCGCGAGGAGCTCGCGCGGCTCATCACCCGTGACCACGGCAAGACGTTCCCGGATGCCCTCGCCGAGGTCATGCGCGGCCTCGAGACGGTCGACTTCGCGTGCGGCCTGCCGGTGCACCTCGCGGGCATGATGACCCCCAACGTCTCGTCCAAGGTCGACGCGTTCACCCTGCGCGGCCCGCTGGGCGTCGTGGCGGCGATCACGCCGTTCAACTTCCCGGTCATGGTCCCGTGCTGGATCTACCCGATCGCGCTGATGTGCGGGAACACGGTCATCCTCAAGCCGTCCTCCCACACCCCGGGCGCCACCCAGCTCCAGGCCGAGCTCTGGACGCGGGCCGGCGGCCCCGCCGGCACGTTCAACGTCGTCTACGGCGGCCGCGAGGCGGTCAAGGCGGTCGTCGAGCACAAGGACATCCGGGCGATTCAGTTCGTCGGCTCCACGGCCGTCGGGCGGTACGTCTACGAAGAGGGGACCAAGCGCGGCAAGCGCGTCGGGTCCTACACCTCCGCGAAGAACGCCATGCTCGTCCTTCCGGACGCGGACATGGACCTCGTGGCGGACGCGGCGGTCGCCTCGGGCTTCGGCTCCGCGGGCGAGCGCTGCATGGCCCAGACCCTGATGATCGCGGTCGGCGACACCGCCGAGCGCCTCAAGCCCAAGATCCTGGACCGGCTTGCCAAGCTCAGGATCGGCGACGGCATGGCGCCCGACAGCGACATGGGCCCCATCTACTCCGCCGAGCACCGCGAGTCGATCATCAAGTGGGTCGACACGGGCGAGGCCGAGGGCGCCGAGCTCCTCGTCGACGGGCGCAAGTTCGTGGGCCCCAACCCGGACGGCTTCTTCCTGGGCGTGTCGCTGTTCGACCACGTGACCCCGGACATGAAGATCTACCAGGAGGAGATCTTCGGCCCGGTCTTCGGCATCGTGTATGCCGACACGTTCGATGAGGGCCTCAAGCTCATCAACGACCACAAGTACGCCAACGGCACCGCGGTCTTCACGACCGACGGCGGCGCGGCCCGGCGCTTCAAGCTCGAGGTCGAGGTCCCGATGATCGGCGTCAACGTGCCGATCCCGGTGCCGGCCGGCTACATGAGCTTCTCGGGCGCCAAGGACTCCGCGATCGGCGACCTGGCCATGCGCGGTGAGGACGGCGTCCGCTTCTTCACCCAGCAGAAGATGGTCACCGAGCGCTGGCCCGAGCCCGGCAAGCAGGGGCCGCTGAGCCTCGTCTTCCCCGGCAACAGCTAGATCGAGCAACCGGAGGGCCGGTCTCGGGACCCACGGGTTCCGGGCCGGCTCTTCTGCTTTACGCCGCTTCCTCCCCGCCGGCGCCGCGCGACAGCCCTCGCGCGCGCCGGCGTCTCGATTCTCCGGGGTTGTGCCCGGGGTTGTGCCCGGGGCCGGCGGCCGTCAGATTCCGCGGATGGCGACCGTGCAGCTGCGCGACATCGTGACCGCTGCGGACCGCGAGGCGGTCCTGGGGCTCCGGCGCGCCCCGGGCCAGGAGCGCTCCCTGGGCTCCATGGCGAGCCACTTCGAGGACGCGATCGCCGACGCCCACGCATGCCCGCGCATGTGGTCCGTCCATGACGGCGATGTCCTCGTCGGGTTCGTGATGATCAGCGACGGCATTCCGGCCGAGACGCTGGCCGCGAACGATGACATCGTGGGTCCGTACTTCCTGTGGCGCCTGCTCGTCGACGAGCGGTTCCAGGCCTTGGCTACGGCGCGGCGACGATCGACGCGGTGGTGGCGTACCTGCGGGACCGGCCGGGCGCGGAGGTGCTGCTGACGAGTTGCGAGCACGGCGAGGGATCACCGCAGCCGTTCTACCTGCGCTACGGCTTCACGCTCACGGGCGAGCGCAAGTGGAACGAGGACCTCCTGGCGCTCGACCAGCGCGGCCGCTGACTCGCGCCTGCGCCGGGCCCGCGCCTG
>JANNHX010000113.1:0-3163 GCA_031404615.1 Chloroflexota bacterium | reverse complement strand
GCGGCACTCCAGGGCGAGGATGCGGACGGACGGCGCCGATTGCCGAATCTGCTCGATCCCTTCGAAGGTGCCGGAGCCCGGGGTGGTGAAGGGCTGGCACTCGATGACGACGACGTCGGGGTGGACGCGGCCGATGGTGTCAATCAGGGCTTCACGCTCGGGGACGGCGCCGACCACGTGGAGATCGAGTTCGCCGTCGATGATCGACCGGTAGCCGGCGATGAGCATCGGGAACTCGAAGATCGCAAGGAGCACCGACACCTTGGCGCCGGCACTCTGCCCGTTTGCCCTCACTCGTCCATTGCCCCGTAGCGTGCATGCGCGGTTCTGCGTCACAGGCCGCGCGCCCACTGTGGCGGTTCCCGATCGCCCCTTCAGGGGCCATCGGTCGCCTTGCGGTGCCCCGCCGGTCCATCCGGCCCGGGACCCGCGGCCCAGAGGACATGGGTCCTTCGGGACCCGAATGCGGGGCTCTCTCATGACGACGGTCGCCAGTCCGAAGCCCGAAACCTTGCGATCCGGGACCGATGACCGTGCGATTCGTGGCGACGCGCGTCGCCGTCAAGCTACGGGCGTCGGTGTCCGATCGGCGTTCGACGCGATGCGTGCCCGCAACAGGACCGTGCACTTCACCGTGATGGGCGAGTAGGGTGCGGAGGGCTCCTGCCGTCTTCGTTGCACGTGGTGCACTTATCGTTGCGTTTGGGTCCCCATGATCGCTTTGAATGGTCCCCCAGCTGGCGAGCGAGCTCCTGGACACGGCCCCTGCAGGTCAGGCCCTGACGCGGGACCTGATGGCCCACTTCACCGTGATGGAGGAGTTGGACCCGCCTCCAGGGCGTCGACGGCCGCGTCCCAGACCGTCTCGTCGCGGAGCGGGGCCAGCCGCGCCACGGCCATCTCGATCTGGCGCATGCACCGGTCGCGCCAGACCCCGCTCTCGATGAACGCGCGATGTCCCGCCTCGGTCCGCAGGTCCTGCCCGATCAGCTCGCGGCAGGCCGAGGTCCCGAACTCGGCCTCGAAGGCGCCCAGGAGGTCCGCCGTGACGAGGCGGGCGACGTGCTTGGCGGCGCGATGGTCCGAGATCCGTCGCCCGGCGAGCATCCCTACCGCCAGCGCAGCGCCGGTGACCGCCCCGCAGGTCCCGCCGCTGTAGGCGAGGCCGCCGTTGAGCGCCATGGCCGCCGATGAATCCGTGGCATCCGGAAGCCCGAACGCCTCCTTGAGCACGACGAACGTCGTCTCGGCGCAGCCGTAGGTGTTGCGGTCGTCCAGGAACAGCTCGCGTGCCCGCCCGGTTGCCTCGCTGCGCGTGGCGACGGGTCCGATCTCAACGTCGTCGATGCTCAAGTGGCCTCCCCTCGTCTCCAGGGTGTCGTACCAGCGATCTTGACCGACACGCGACCCGACCGCGCGACCCGACCGGCGTGGGCAGGTTGACAACCGTGCACGACCAGCTACTATACAAGACATGGTACCTTCGGCGGCCGGCCACTCCCGCGGAAACCCGCTGACTGAGCTCAGACGTGGGGTTCTCGAGTTCTGCGTCCTCGCCCTGATGCGGGAGCGGGAGACGTACGCATTCGAGATCGTCCGGCACCTGTCGGGAGCCGGTGGCCTGGTCACGAGCGAAGGGACGATCTACCCACTCCTCGCCCGTCTGCGACGCGACGCACTCGTGACCACGACGTGGCGAGAGTCGGAGGCCGGCCCGCCGCGCCGGTACTACCGGATCACGGCGGGGGGAACCCGGGCACTTGTTGCGTTTACGGCTGACTGGGAGGGGTTTCGGGACGCGGTTGACGACATCCTCGTCGGCGGAGGAGGGACGAAGTGACGACCGAGCAGTTGATCGATGGGTACCTCACCCGGCTGCGGGATGCGGCCGCGGTGCTGCCGCCTCCGCGCCGGGCGGAGCTTGTGGCGGAGGTGGCGGAGCACATCGAGACCGCCGTCGAGGGGCCAGGCGGCGCGGATGAGATCGCCGTGCGCAACGTCCTCGGCCGGCTCGGGTCACCGGAAGAGATCGTGGCCGCGGAAATCGAAGGAGACGGAGTCCCTGGTGGTCGCCCCGCAGGAGCGGGCGGTTTCACCGCGACGGCCCCAGCTTCGCCAGGCCGGCGCCCCCGCGAGTTCCGGATCGTCGTCGCCGCGATCCTGCTCGTGCTCGGCGTCCTGCTCGTGCTCATCGCGTCGTCCCAGGGTCCGGGCTCGGCCATCGTCGCCCTGTCGGTCGCCGTCCTCACGCCTTACGTGTGGATTCCGATCGTCGTCGCGGGCATGCTGCTGGCGGTTCAGCGGTCGAGCCTGGGCCGGCCACCGGCTGCAGAGGCACCCGGCGAGGTGGCCAGACGGCGACGGGCGCCGCCGTGGCTCTTCGGCTTGGTCGGGATCGCGGTTCTGCTGCTGGCGGCCCTGGCCGCCGAAGGTCCGTTTTTCATGGGGATGGTCGCCGTGCTGGCGCTCCCACTGGTCGTCCTGATGCTATTGATCGAGGTCCGACGAGCACCGCGGCCGTAGGGGACGCCAGAGTCAACCCGCCGGGGCGGCCGCCTTCATCCGCTCCGCGACCGCGCTGCGCTGGATCTTGCGGGTATGGGTCCGGGGGAAGTCGGGCTCGGGGTACGGCGCATGCGCGACCACGCGCTGGTGGGCCGCCAGCTTCCGGTTCGCGGCCTTGACGGCCGCAGCCACCGCGGCCGGCTCGTCCGGCATTTCGTCGGCGAACGCCGCCCCGGCGCGGTAGGCCATTGCGATCTTCCCGGGCTCCGCCTCGTACACGACCGGCTCCACGAGGCCCTCCGCCGTGAGCGCGGCGTCCACGTCCTCCGGGTGCACGTTCATGCCGTTCGGCAGGGCGATCAGCGACCGCGTGCGGCCGACCAGGCGCAGGGCCCCCGTGGCGTCCAGGTTGCCATAGTCGCCGGTTCGATACCAGCCGTCCTCCGTGAACGCCGCCGCCGTCGAGGTCGGGTCCTGCCAGTAGCCGGCGAACACGGATGGACCCCGGACGACCAACTCGCCGTCGGGTTCGACCCGCAGCTCGATCGGCGGCAGCACCCAGCCCACGCGGTTGATTGGCGCCCGGCCGTGGAAGTTGGTGGCGACCAGGCCCGCCTCGGTGGACCCGTACCCCTGGATCACCTCGATTCCAAGGGCC
>JANNHX010000112.1:0-4043 GCA_031404615.1 Chloroflexota bacterium | reverse complement strand
AGTGGAACGAGGGGTGGTACGAGAATGAGCCGACGACCCGGATCTCGCCGTAGTGGATCCGGTTCGCGTCGAGCGAGGTCAAGGGCGCCGCCTTGGGCAGGCCGCCGAACAGGACCACGGTCCCGCGCTTGCGCACGAACTCCACGGCCTGGGTGTGGGTCGCGGCCACCGGGTTGGCGCAGATCGCGATGTCTGCACCGCGCCCGCCCGTCGCGCGGCGGACGGCCGCCACGGCATCCTCCGTCGCCGGGTCGATGATGAGATCAGGTTCGAAGCGCTCGGCCATCGCCCGTCGCGGCGCACTCGGCTCGCTGAGGATCACCCGCGCCCCACGGGCCTTCGCCACAGCGAGGTGGAGACAGCCGATGGGTCCGCCGCCCATGACCACGACGGTGTCACCGAGCGTCGTGCCGGCTCCCTCGTGTGACGCGAGGACCGAGCTGAGCGGCTCTGCGAGGGCGGCCTGCTCCTCGGTGAGCGCCTCGGGAACGCGGTGGACCACGCCGCCGGCGAGCACCGCTGCCGGGAGCGCGAGGTAGTCGGCAAAGCCGCCGTCGAGACCCGGCGTGATCCCGACCAGGCGCAGGTCGTCGCACAGGTTGTACAGGCCGCGCTCGCAGTACCAGCACGTTCCGCAATGGACGTCCGGGGCAACCGCAAGGCGCTCGCCGATGCGGTAGCCCGTGGTGCGCGGGCCGATGGCCTCGACCACCCCGGAGATCTCGTGACCCGCGACCAGGGGCGCGCTCCCCTCGGCCGGTCCCTCCCGCCAGCGGCGGAGATCGGATCCGCACACGCCGCAGGCCCGCACGGCGAGGAGGAGACCGTCGTCGGGGACCTGCGGCGTGGGGACGTCGCGAACTTGGATGGACATGGGGCCGCTGACATGGGCTGCCCTCACGAGGCCGTCCTCCCGGCAAGCCTGTGGCCCACCGCACCCCCGGGGTGGGTCTCGCCGAAGCTCTCGAGCGTGTAGCCACGCAGCTCGAGGAGGGCCACGCAGATGGCGTCGCAGAAGGCCGAGTTGAACAGCGAGCTGCCCGTCGCGATCATGCCGTAGGGGTCCACGTCCGCCGGGGCGTGGATCTCGAGCACCACGTCAGCGAGTCGGCCGAGCGTCGAGTCCGGCTTCTCCGTGATCGCAATGACCGTGGCGCCGCGCTTCCTTGCTACGCCGGCGAGGAAGCAGACCTCGGTGGTCTCGCCTCCCTTGGACAGGCCGATCCAGGCATCCTCCGGCCGCACTGCACCGGCGGCGCCGTGCTGGCTGTCGCCGGGGTGGAGAAACAGGGCGGGTGTCCCGCAGCACGAGAGGAGGTGGGCGAAGCGCAGCGCGACGGCGTGGGACGTCCCGGAACCCGACACGAGGACGTGCCCGCTGCAGTCCAGCAGCAGGCGGACGGTTCGGGCGAAACCGTCGGGCAGCTGGTCGGCCAGGCCGTCGAGCGCGGCGCTCTCGCGCCGGATGACGCTCGCGGCCAGCTCGACGATTGCCCGGTCATCCATGGCTCACCGTCGTCAGGGCGTCGGCGGACGGCGCGACCGAACCTGCCCGCGGCCGGCTTGCCGGAGCGTCCGCGACTCGGGCTGACGCCGGATCCAGCAGCCGCTCGGCCGTGCGCGAGTCCGTGATGAGGACGTTGATGAGCCCGCCGGCCAGCGCTCCCCGCAGCGCCGGAAGTTTGGCCGGGCCACCGGACACCCCGACGACCCTCGGCGTGCGCCGCAGTTGCTCGATCGTCACGCCGATGATCCGGTCATTGATCTCGGACTGGACGAAGCTGCCGTCGGCGTCGAAGAAGCGCAGGGCGATATCACCGACGGCGCCCTTCCGCAGCAGGTCGTCGAGCTCCGCCTGGCTGATGATCGAGCCGTCCCGCAGCACGACCGAATCGGGTGTCGGCGCGCCGATGCCGACAAAGGCCAGGTCCAGGTGGTCGAAGGCCTGGACAGCGCGCTGGACATGGACGTCCGGCAGGAGCGCCTCGCGGGTGCGCTGGTCCGCGACGATGCCGGGGACCGGCAGCAGCGCCATGCGACAGCCGAGGGCACGCGACAGGTGGCGGCACAGCTCGGTCGCATGGACCTCTGCGTCCGGCGGACCCAGGCCGCCGATGATCTGGACGACCTGGACATCGGGCAGGCGGTACGCAGGGAGGGCGGCAGCCAGATGGTAGAGCGTGGTTCCCCACGCGATGCCGACGGTGCTCCGCGGGCCAACGGCCCGGATGAGGTAGCCGGCGGCGGCGGTGCCGATGACCCGGCTGACGACCTCCTGGGCCTCCGTCGGCGGCGCCTCGACGACCAGGGCCTCCTTGAGTCCGAACCGCTGCTCAAGGCGGGCCTCGAGGTCCGTGAAGAGCTGCTCCGGGGGCACCACGCTGATCTGGATGATGCCCATCTCGCGCGCCTGGGCCAGCATCCGGGAAACCTTCGAGCGCGACAGACCCAGGCGCGCCGTGATCGCGTCCTGGTTGAGCGCGTCTTCGTAGTAGAACCTGCTGACCTTGACCAGCAGACGGAGCTCCTCGTTCGACGTGACCTTGGGCATCGTCTTTGGGAATTCTCTCAGAGGTGGGTGGATGTGCAGTCGCAACCTAGCAGCAAGGTCCTCGGGCGTCAAGTGCAGTGTGCGTTCGTGCAATCCTGCACTTCTGTGCAGGCGTGATCGCTTCCGCCCGGCGGTCACGGCCGCCTCAGGCAACGATCGACGGATGGCTGGCGTCTGGTGGCCCGGCCAGGTCCAGGGCCCCGCGGGCCGCATCCTCGTCAGTGATGAGGACGCTGAGCAGACCCGTGCGAAGCGCGCCAAGGATCGCCGCGGCCTTCGCCGCACCCCCAGCCACCCCGGCCACGACCGGCACCCGCGCGAGCTGCTCGGGCTCGATGGCGATCGTCCGAGCAAGGAGCTCTGTTGGGACCGTGCGACCGGCGATATCGAACGGCCGGGCCAGGATGTCGCCGACGCCTCCGGCGCGGATGACCTCCGCCACTCCGGCTGCCGGATCTGGGAGCGAGTAGAAGACGCCAGTGTCAGGCGACAGCAGCCCGATGCTCATCATCGCGATGTCGATCTGTTCCCAGACCGCGGTCTCCGCCCGGGCGGATGCTTCGTGCAGCAGCAGCTCCCGGGTCCGCCCGCTGTCGACCACGGCCGGGAGGAGGAGGTAGCGCGCCTGTGCGCCGAGCCGCGCCGCAACCGCGGTCACGGTGTCGTACGGATTGGGCTGGTTCGCATTGGCGGCAAGCCCGCCGGTAAGGCTCACGACCTGGATGCCCGTGTGGCGGCTGCGGGCAAGGTGGGGCGCGATGTCATTCAGCGTGTGCCCCCACCCGAGGCCGATGGCGAGGTCATCCTCGAGCCGTCCGTCGAGCCAGCCCGCTGCAAAGCGGCCCAGGGTGGCGCGTGTCTGCGCCTCGTTCTCGCCGGTCGGGACGACGATCGCCTGGCGAAGCCCGAAACGCTCCTCGAGGTGGTCCTGGAGACCAAGCGTATCCACGACCGGATCCGTGATGCGGAACTCGATCACGCGCTCCTCCACCGCCTGGCGAAGGAGGCGCGTGACCTTGACGCGGGAGAGCCCCAGCTTGTCCGCGATCTGCTGGTGGGTCAGCTCGTGGAGGTAGTACAGGCGCGCGACGTCAACAAGTTGGTTGTGGCGTATCGGGTCGGGAGCGAGCGGCATGGTGGTCGCCTACGGCTGGGGCGGTTGAGGATCGGGTGGGTACACCTTCTCCGGGGCTGCCCGGCGCTTCGGCCGCTGGATGAGCTCGATCGTCGTGCCCATCAGCGGCTCCGTGTCGAGATACGCGTAGTGGCCGTCCCCGTCCGGTCCAAAGCCTGCCCCGTCCTGCGTCATGGTCAGGCCGGCGGCGCGCGCCCGCGCGAGGGCCTCCTCCATGTCGTCCACGAGCACGCCCAGGTGGTGGACTCCGTAGCCGTGGTCGCGGACGAACTCGGCATAGACCGTGTCGCCCTCCATCGTCTCGATGAGCTCGATGCGCATGGGACCCACGCTGGCGAGCGCGACCTTCATGCGGTA
>JANNHX010000111.1:0-1734 GCA_031404615.1 Chloroflexota bacterium | reverse complement strand
CGCCGTGCGGCGGAAGCCGTGCAGCCGGTGCGCCCGGTCGAGCGCCAACGGCCCCCCAGCGCCCCTCCCATCGGCCCTGTGGCCCTCCAGCGCAGGTCAGGACACTCCGCCGAATCCGGTGCGGTTGGCCGCGAGGCGGGTCAGGACGTCGATCGCGGTCGGTGATTGGGCCGTACGGCGGTCAGCCCGTCATCCCAGCCGGGCCCCGGCGATGGCCTGCGACGTCAACACGAGCCCGAGTGTGAGTACGAGCGCCGCGGTTCCGAGCGGGACGAGCCTGCCGATGCGTGCCAGCCACGGGGCAGCCGGCGCCCGGTCCACCAGGCCGCGGGCGTAGACGCAGGCAAGCCCGATGCCGCCCATGACCGCGGCCATGCCGACCCCGAAGGCGGCCACGAGGATCACGCCCCACGCAGGGCGCCCCGCCGCGATCGAGCCGAGGAGGACGAGCAGGGCGCTGGCCGACGGCACGAGTCCACCCGCGAGACCGAGGAGGAACAGGCTGCGCCACGTGACCGTCGACCCCGACCTGGGCAGGTGCGAGTGGGTGATTGGTCCGTGGCGGTGCTCGATGCGGCCGGTGCCGTGATCGTGGGTGTCGCCCTGATCGTGGCCATGCGCGTGCGCATGTGCGTGGTCCTGCGCGTGCTCGAGGGCATGCGCCCTTGCCTGTCGCCGATCCGCGACGCGGCGCCGAAGCTCGCTGGCCAGCATCCAGGCGCCGATCGCGACAATCGACACCGCCGCTACGACGGGCGCGACCCGCACGACCATGTCGGCCGGCAGGCGGGACTCCGCCGCGAGGATCACGGCCGCGAGCGCCAGGATCCCGGCCGTGTGCGACACGCTCACCGCCAGGCCGAGGCCCACCGCGTGGCGCGGCGTTCCGCGGGTGCCGACGAGGTACGCGGCCATGAGGGTCTTGCCATGCCCAGGGGGGAGGGCGTGGCCTGCGCCAAGCATGACGGCCACGAGGAGTGCGCCCAGGGCGAGCACCGGGCTGACAGGTGCCTGCCCGAGGATCGCGGGGATCGCCTCCGCGCCGCCGGGGACCGGGGTGGCCGCCGCCGCTCCAGCCGAGGTCCCGGCGCCTTCGGCCGGGCTCCCGGCGCCTTCGGCCGGGCTCCTCGCGCCGCCGCCAACCTCGACCGGCGCCATCGCCATGGCGTCGGGTGCGACGAACGGCGCCAGAGCGGCACCGCCGGCCTGGACCCCAAGCGAGGCGGTCCGGGAGTCCGGCGCAGCGGCGAGACCTGCCGGATACGCGCGGAGCCGGTCGCTCGAGCTCGTCGCCGGCACGCCGGCGGCCTCGATCGTCATACGGTCACCGACGGCGGTGATCTCGCGCCAGCCGATCCGGGCCGCCTCGTAGTCGTCGCGGAACGTGATGATCGTGAGGCCTGTTCCCGCCGGCGAGAACGGCGCCTCGAAGACGCAGGCAGACCGCATCGTCGGCAGCCCTCCGTTCCCGGGCGGGAGCGTCAGCCCGGCCGCGGTCAGGCGCAGGCCCGCCGTCGCGCCATCGATCCCCAGCAGGATCCCCCGCCCGATCTCCAGGCAGCGTGCTCCCGCCAGCCCCGCGGCCTCGGCGGCGGAGAGCGTCCCGTCGCCGTCACGGTCGAGGCCGCTCGTCGCCTGGAACGTGGGGATCTCGGCGGCGTCGACCACGACGTCGAGGATCACCCGGTCGGGCTCGACGCGGATCCCCGCGTAATGGTTGATCGTGAAGTTGCC
>JANNHX010000110.1:0-13606 GCA_031404615.1 Chloroflexota bacterium | reverse complement strand
GGTGGTGGGCGGGGTCGTCGGGGGCTCCGTCGGCGGCGTGGTCGGCGGCGTGGTGGGCGGGGTCGTCGGGGGCTCCGTCGGCGGCGTGGTCGGCGGCGTGGTGGGCGGGGTCGTCGGGGGCGGGGTCGAGGACTCCGTGCAGTTGAGCGAGTTCGACTTGCTGTTGAAGATCGCCTCGCCGTCCTTCGCGAAGACCGCGAGAATGCCACCGCTGGTCGCGGTGAACGGGGACGTGACCTGCAGCGAGAAGGCCACGGTGCCGCTCTTGCCGGCGATGCTGACCTGGACCTCGTTGTTCTCGACGTTCCCGGCAGGGTTCGCGTTCGACCCGTTGTTCGGCGTCAGGTAGATGACGACGTAGGTCCCGGCAGCTCCGGTGCCGCTCAGCGTGAACTGGCCGGAGATGGTCTTGACCGTGCTGTTGGCGTCGCAGCTGATGGTCGCATTGGCGATCATCGTGGGCGTGAGGCCGCCGGTGTTGGACTGGTTGAGGCTGTTGGGCAGGTTGTCCTCGCCGCCGGGACCGACGGCCAGCGCTGCGGCCGGCAGGAGGAGCACGGCCCCGATCAGCCCGGCGGCTGCCAGGCGGCTCGCGGTACGAAGTTGATTCTTCATGTGGTTGCTCGTCTCTCCGTTCGCTGTCCGGGCCTGGGCCCGATCATCCCCAATGCGCTGCCGGGGGATCCCCCATCCGTACTGCCGGCCTGTACCGAAAGGTACTGTCCGCGATCAACCTTGCAAAGGTCCTTACACCGGGAGTCACCCAGTCGACACCCTCCGGGCGCCAGCGCCCAACGAATACAGGAATCCCCGAGACATCATGGTCTCCCCGACCTCCCAACTACTGGGACTCGAATCTGGCGATACTCGCCAATAACTCCCCGTCTGTCCTGAGAACCGCCCGGGCCTGAGTCCACCGTGGGCCGGTTCTCCCTCGCCCGATCCGATAGGCGGACGGTTGTCGAGGCCCCGAACAGTACTTGTAAGGGACCTCGAAAGGTACTGGCCCCAACTACACCTGACTAGTCCCTTTTGCGTAGTTGTCCAGGGGATTCCGGTACCAACCTCGAGAATCGGTGCCGGCGCGCACCGGGAGGTCCCATGACCTTCGGGTCACGCAGGCCCGGTAGCATGGCGTCGTTCCGCCACGCGTCGTCCCGCCACCCGCCCCGTCGCCCGTCGCCCGTCGCCCGAGGAGGCCCAACCCGGTGTCCAGCCCCGCCGATCCCGTCGCCGCCCCCGCGGCCCTCCGCACCCGCGTGCGAGCCGCGGTCGAGCGTGCCTGGGCGGACGCGGTCGCGGCCGGGAGCATCCCCGACCTCGAGGATCCGGCGACGGCCCCGGCCGTGGAGGTGGAGCGGCCCGCGAACGCCACGTTCGGCGACTTTGCGACGAACCTCGGCATGAAGCTCGCGCGCCCGCTGCGCCGCTCGCCGATGGAGATCGCCGAGGCGCTGGCCGAGGCGCTGCGCGGGTCGGCCGGGGCGGGCCTCGTGGCGGCCGCCGAGGTCGCGCGACCGGGCTTCCTCAACGTGCGCCTGGCGGACGCGGCCTACGAGGGCCTCGTGGGCGGCATCCTCGCGGCGCCCGCGGCCTGGGGCCGCATCCCGGCGGTCAACCCACGCAAGGTGAACGTGGAGTTCGTGTCCGCGAACCCGACCGGGCCGCTCACCGTGGGCAACGCTCGCGGCGCGTTCGTGGGCGACCTGCTCTGCCGCGTCCTTGAAGCCGGGGGCCAGGAGGTCACGCGCGAGTACTACTTCAACGACTCCGGGACGCAGATCGACCACCTCGGCGCGTCCGTCGCGGCCGTGCGCAAGGGTGAGCCCGTGCCCGAGGACGGGTACAAGGGCGCGTACGTGGCGACGCTCGCGCACGAGGTCCCGGATGACGTCTGGGCGGCGGCCTCGGCCGACGGCGCGGACGCGGCGGCGGTCCTCGGCGGCTGGGCGAGCAGGCGGGTGCGCGGGATGATCGAGGCCAGCCTCTCGCGTCTCGGCGTCCACTTTGACGTCTGGAAGAGCGAGGCCTCCCTCCACGAGGAGGGATGGGTCGAGCGCGCCGTCGGGCGCCTCAAGGACGCGGGCGAGGTCTACGAGCAGGATGGGGCGGCCTGGTTCCGCTCCACGACCTACGGCGACGACAAGGACCGCGTCATCTACCGCTCGGACGGGCGGCCGACGTACTTCGCGGCCGACATCGGCTACGTGACCGAGAAGTTCAGCCGCGGGTTCGACCACCTGATCTACATCTGGGGCGTGGACCACCACGGGACGGTGGCGCGCAACAAGAACGCGGCCCAGGCGATGGGCTACGACCCGGACCACTACTCGGTGCTGCTCATCGGCTGGGTGCGCTTCGTCGCGGACGGCATCGAGGTCTCGATGTCCAAGCGCGCCGGGACCTTCGTGACGCTTGACGACCTGCTCGACGCGGTGGGCACAGACGCGGCCCGCTGGTTCTTCGCCTCGCGCGCGGCGCACGTCGCCTTCGACTTCGACATCGAGCAGGCGAAGAAGCAGTCCGCCGAGAACCCGGTCTACTACGTCCAGTACGCCCACGCGCGGATCGCATCGATCGTGCGCAAGGCGGCGGACGCGGGCCTCGCGCCGGCGGCAGATGTCTCGGGGCTGCTCGCCGGCGAGCCCGAGGCTGCGCTCGCGCGGGTCACCTCGCGCCTGCCGGAGGTCGTGGAGGATGCGGTCCTCACCGAGGAGACCCAGGGCGTCACCGCCTACGCCACGGAGCTCGCGACCCAGTTCCACGCGTTCTACCGGGACGCACGCGTCGTGGACGCGGACAACCCGGAGCGGTCCGGCAAGCGGCTGGCGCTCGCCCTGGCGACGCAGACGACGCTCGCGAACGCGCTCGGCCTGCTGGGGATCTCCGCGCCCGACCTGATGTAGGTTCTTCCCGCCCGGCGCTCGGCGGCCACGCGCCCGGCTGCCCCGCGCCCTGGCATGGCTCCGTGTGCCACGCGCCCTGGCACGGCTCCGTGCCATGTGCGGGGTGATGGCGCGGAGCTCACCGCAGATTCGACGGTCTCTGCGCCGAGCTCCGCTCGTGAGGTGCCGATCTGGCACCCAGCCGTGCCAGGGTCCAAACGGGCGCGCCCGTCAATCCTCGGGGAGCTGCGTCCGGGGCGGGGTCCGGCGCGGGGTCCGGCGCGCGGCGAGGATCTGGCCCACGGACGGCATCTCCGGTGCAACCGGGGCCCCGCAGCGGGGGCACGCGAGGTCCCCGCCGACCGGGTCACCCACGCTCGTGCCGCGCATGGCCGTCTCCGTACCCTGCCAGCCGCAATCGGGGCAGGCGCGCGAGCGGTCGGGATCGGGCGTGGACGCGGCCCCGTCCACGATCCGGCTACTCGGCGAGGCCGAGGACGTTGGCGACGCTGCCCATCGTGTCCGCGGACTCCGCGCTGACGAGCACGACGCGGTCCTCGGACGGGCGCAGGATCGCGGGCGAGCGCCCGAGGCCCTTGAGCTTGTCGACTGTCGGGCCGAGGGCCGCCTCGAACTCCGTGGCGTCCTGCGCGCTGTCCCAGGTCGTGTCGAGGACGACCGCCTTCTTGCCGTCGGGCCCCTCGAGGAGCGCGACGCGGTCCCCGCCCCAGCCCGCCGCGGCGTCGTTGGTGGCCGAGGCCCCACCATCGCGCAGCACGATCTCGAGCAGCATCTCGCCGAAGGTGTCCTGGAGCGAGACCGTCCAGCCGTTGCCGAGCCGTGCCGCGAGGTCGTCCGGGAAGGCGACGGTGACAGGCTTCTCGCGAGCGGCGAACTTGTCGGCGTGGAGCACCTGCTCGGTCGAGGCTGGCGGGTTGGCGAACAGGTCGTTGACGGCCGCGAAGCCGCCAGCGGAGAAGGCGCCGAGCGTGAGCTGGAGACCGCCCGTGTAGGGGAACAGCAGCGGGTCCTTGAGGATCGCCGGCATCTTCGCGAGGATCGCCTCGGACGCCGGGTCGGACGTGCTGCCGACCTCCGCGAGCTCCGCGGGGGTCAGGTAGCGCTGCGCCCAGAGGCTCATCAGCAGCGTCGCATCGCCTTCCACCACCGACGCGCGGGCCGTCGTCCGGTCGCTCTGGTCCGTGTCCTCGCCGATGACCCCGCGGAGCCTGAACGCCTGGTCCTGCAACGCGTGCGCATACACGTGCGCGTAGGTGATCTCCTCGACGGGGCCGATGGCGCCGTTCCTGGACACGACGTACATGTGCTTGGTCTCATCGTCGTAGAGGCCCGCGACCTGGCTCGTCAGCAGCTCCAGGTACAGCTGCTCGAGCGACGCGTCCGCCGCCATGAGCCCGAGCTCCTTGTAGAGCGTCTCGGTTCCCTTGACGAGCGATTCCGGGTTGTCCTTGCGGAAGCCCTCGCGCAGGTAGGCGCAAAGGCCCGGGGTGTCGAAGACGCCGCGCGCGACCGGGCTGGTGGCCTTGAGCTCGCGAAGCCCCTCGACCTGGCCCTCGATCTCCGTGTAGGTGGCGGCGTTCGGGTCGTTGGCGTCCGAGGTGGCCGCGGGGCTGCCGACGACCGAGTCGTCGCAGACCGACGCCGCGGCCGAGGCGGACGGCGCCTCGGTGGGGCCCGGGGTGGGCGAGGTGACGGGACCGGCGGTGGCAGGCACCGTGGTCTCGGGGGCCGTGGTCGTCGGGGACTGGGTTGGGGTGCCGTTGCCGCAGGCGGCCACGATCAGGGCCGCGACCAGCGCGACCAGGCCCCCCGAACGGCGCGTGTGAGCGGTCATCGCGGGCGATTGTGCCATGCCGTCCCGACGTCGCTGCTCGGGCCACCGGTTCCCGGCGCGAGATGTGCGTTTCTTAACCGTTCCGGCGGCCGGGCTTGAATCCACCCGCGTCTATGGTTCATCTCGGAACACCCCTCAGGTTCCATCCTCCCTCCCTCGGGACCGGGGGCGTCGATTGGGCAGACGCTTCCGGTCCTTCTCTTTTCCCGGCGTCGTTCCGGGGTCCGCGGAGCCGATGGCGGAGGAGCAATCCCCAGGGAAGCGGCCTGTGCAAGAATCGGGCCATGGAGCTCACCTGGTACGGACGAACCTGCATCCGGATGCGCGGCAAGGAAGCCGTCGTCGTCAATGACCCCTATCCGGCGATCGTCGGGCCCACGGGCCGCGGCATCACCGGGGACGTCATCACGTTCAGCCACCCCGACGACGCGCCCCCTCCCAAGAGGGCCGTCAAGGTCTCACGGGACGGCGGGACCGCCATCCCAACCAGCCTGGAGCCTGCCTTCGTGCTGGACGGACCGGGCGAGTACGAGGTCCACGAGGTCCTCCTCACGGGGGTCCGGACCTATCGCGACGACACCAAGGGCACGCAGCGCGGGCGCCAGACGGCGTTCGTGACGGAGCTGGACGGGCTCCACACGATCCACCTGGGTGAGATCGGCCACGCCCTGACCGAGGAGAAGCTCGGGGACATCGGGCGCGTGGACATCGCGTGCGTGCCGGTAGGCGGGTCGCTCTCGGCCACCAAGGCGGCGGCGCTCATCGCGCAGCTGGACCCCAAGATCGTGGTGCCCATGCCGGTCTGCGAGGAAGAGGCGGACTGCGACGAGGCCCTCAAGCAGTTCCTCCACGAGATGGGCGCGGAGCCGACGGTGCAGCCCAAGCTGTCCGTGACGCTGTCCAGCCTCCCCGCCGAGACCACGACCGTGCTCCTGGAGTCGCGCGGCAAGGCCTGAGGCCGTGACACCCTGAGGCCGTGACACCGCTCGTGACCGGGCTGCTCCTGTTCGCCGCGCTCGCGGGGGGCGTCAACTGGGCGGCGGTGTGGCGCGGCGGCCCCATGGGCCTCGCCCTGGAGCGGGCGACGAAGCCCGCCGTGATGCTGGCCCTGATCGTGGCCGTCCTCGTCTGGCCGTCGGAGCCCGGGTCCGCGGCCGCCGTGATGGTGCGACCGTGGCTCGTGGCCGGGCTGGTGGCATCAGTCGCCGGGGACGTCCTCCTGCTGCCCCCCGGGCGGTTCGTGGCCGGGCTCGTGGCGTTCCTGCTGGGGCACCTGGCATATCTCGCCGCGTTCATCCTGCTGCCGGGGTCCGTGCCGTGGCTGGTCGCCGGCGTCCTGGCCGCCGCCGTGCTCATCGCAACGGTCGGGCGCGCGCTGGTCCGGTCGGCGACGCGGGTCGGCCTCGGGGGGCCGGTGGCGCTCTACCTCGTGGCGATCTGCGCCATGGCGGTAGCCGCGACGCGCACCGGTGAGCCCGCGGCGATCCTGGGGGCGTGGCTGTTCGTGACGAGCGACGCGATGCTGGGCTGGGGGCGGCTGCGGGCGCCGGCGCCGGGGATGCCGCGGGGCGGCAGGCGTGGGCTCGGCGTCGCCGTGATGGTCACGTACCACCTCGCGCAGGGGCTGCTGGTCCTGGCGCTCGTCGCGTAGCCTCACCGCGCGATCCCCGTGTGGATCGAATCCGGGGTGCTGACGCACGGCTCGCAGCATGAGCGCGCTGAATCCGAGGTGAGCCACGCTCGCGGGTCGCGGAATTCATCCGCACGAGACTCAGGGCATGGAGTCGAGCGTCAACCTCGCCGACGAAGGAGCTCCTGACCCGGCACCCGGGCCGCTACCCTGAACGCAATGACATCGCGCGCAGGGGATGCGTTGGGATGAGGCGGCTGGCATCGAGCATTGTCCTCACGATCAGCCTCGCCGCGTGCCAGATCGGGGCCGACCCGTCGTTCGAGGTGCGCCTGCCCTCGCCTGGAGAGGGGATCTCGCCGCTGGATGTCGTCGTCGTGGATCACGCAGGCGTGGTGCCGGACGTGGAAGGCGTGGCCACGGCCGACTGGAACGAGGGCATCAGCCGCAGCGACAGACCCGGCCAGATGATTGTCGGCTGGCTCGGCGGGCTGTGCGACGCCCGCACCACCCTGTCGGTTGCGTCGGACGCCGGCACCCTGACGATCCGTGAGGCAACGGAGTCGACCGGCAGCGGATGCCTGCTGATGGGAGTCCCCCGCAGTGTCGGCCTCGACCTCAACTGGGAGATCGCCCCGGAGACGATCCGGCTCGTCAGCGAAGGTGGGGGATGAGCGGTCTCCGACGCCTGGCGCGACTGCCCTACGCGCCCCGCCGGTAGATCACCCGGCCGCGCTTGACCACGTGGTCCGCCAGGTCCGCGCCCACCCAGTACGGCAGCTGCTCCACGGACGTCGCGCGCCAGATCACGAGGTCGGCCGCCTTGCCGGGCTCAAGCGACCCCGCCTCGTCCGCGACCCCCACCGCGTGCGCGGCGTTGATCGTCACGGCGACGAGCGCCTCGGCCGGTGACAGCTTCATCTCGAGGCAGGCGATGGTCATCACCAGCGGCAGCGAGGGCGTCGGCGACGTTCCCGGGTTGAAGTCCGTGCCGAGCGCGACCGGCACACCCGCGTCGATGAACCGGCGGGCCGGCGCGGCCTCTTCGGTCATGAGGAACCAGGTCGTGGCGGGAAGCAGCGTCGCGACGGTGGGCCGGACGCTCTGGGCGGCGCCGGCGAGCGCCGCGAGCCCCTCGTCCGAGGGAACATGGAGGTGGTCCGCCGAGAGCGCGCCCAGCTCGGCCGCCAGCTCAGCGCCGCCGGACGGGGCGAGCTCGTCGGCATGGAGGCGGATCGCCAGCCCGTAGCCCAGCGCGGCCTGGAGGATGCGCCGGCTCTGGTCGGCGGTGAAGACGCCCTGCTCGCAGAAGACGTCGCACGAGCGCGCCCGACCCTGGGCCGCGATCCCCGGCAGCTGCTCCTCGATGACGTGGCGGACGTACGCCTCGGCGCCTTCGGGACGGGACCGGTACTCGGACGGGACGGCATGGGCGCCGAGGAACGTCGGCACGACGTCGACCGGCCCCTCCTTCCCCAGCTGGTAGGCGATCTCCACGAGCCGCAGCTCGGTCTGGAGGTCGAGGCCGTAGCCCGACTTGGCCTCCACGGTCGTCACGCCGTGGCGGCACATCTCGTCGAGCCAGCGGCGGCCGTGCTCCCTGAGCTGCTCTTCGGTCGCCTGGCGCGTCGCGGCGACCGTCGAGAGGATCCCGCCGCCCGCGGCGAGGATCCCGCCGCCCGCGGCGAGGATGTCCATGTAGCCCGCGCCGCGCTGGCGCATCACCAGCTCGCCCTCGCGGGAGCCGGCGAACAACAGGTGCGTGTGCGGGTCGACCAGGCCCGGCGTGACCACGCCGCCGTCGGCATCGAGGCGGACGAACCGCGACAGGGGGAGGCCGCTGGCCTCGATGCCCTGCTCCACGAGCGCCCGCGGTCCGACGCCGACGATCCTCCCTTCCCAGCACGCGACCACCGGGGCGCCGGGCGAGCCGGGCCCGCCGACCGTCGCGGCATCGAGCAGCGCGAGGTCGCCCTGGGCGGCACCCCGCCGCAGGCCGCCGGCGAGTGTCGCGACCTGCGACGCACCGTGGACGAGGAGCCCCGGTGCGTCGGCCGAGGCGCGCCCGCCCTCGATCAGGCGGAGGCTCATGCGCGGTCCCGTCCGGTCTCGCGGGCCGCGGCCAGCCGCAGCTCAAGGGCCATGAGCGGCGAGAAGTCGCGGAGCCGGATCGCGGCGGCGCCGGACCGCAGGCGCGTGTCCGTGTCCGCGTCAGCGGGGATGCCGGCGTGGTCCGCGACGTCGAGCAAGGCGGCGACCGGCGCGAGGCCGATCAGCTCGGACTCCAGCAGCTCCACGCCGTCCTCGGCGGCCAGCTCGGCGACGGCATCCCAGGCGCTCCACAGCGGGGTCGTGCCGTAGTCCAGGAGGTTCATCGAGACCTGGGCGAGGGCCGGGTGGCCGCGCTCCGGCTCTTCGACGCGGAACCCGTTCGCCTGCACCTTCGGCAGCCCGCCGCCGGACTCCCGGACACGGCGCGCGATGCGCTTGGCGAGCTCGACGTCGTCCGAGTCCAGGTTGATGTTCCAGGCGATGAGGAACGGCCGGGCGCCGACGGCGACCGCGCCGGACCGCGGGTGCATCCGCGCGGGCCCGAGGTCCGGCTGGCGCCCGTTGTGCGTGATCTCGACCTTGAGGCCCTCGTACTGGCCGCGCCGCACGTCCGCGAGCTTGACCCGGTCGGCGCGCGTGGCGGCCGCGGCGTAGAGGTAGACGGGGATCTCGTTGCGGGCGGCGATCCGGGTGCCGAACTCGCGTGCCAGCGCCACGCAGTCGTCGAGCGTCGTCTCGCCCAGCGGGATGAACGGGATGACATCCACGGCGCCGATGCGCGGGTGCTCGCCCCGGTGCTGCTCCATGTCAATGTCGAGGACGGCGCGCTCCACGAGCCGCTCGAGACCCTCGGTGACGGCCTCGTGCTCGCCCGCGATCGTGAACACGGAGCGGTTGTGGCTCGGGTCCGAGGTGCGGTCGAGGAGAAAGACGCCAGGGACCGAGGTCACCGCATCCGCGAGCCGCTCGACGACATCGAGACGCCGGCCTTCGGAGACGTTGGGAACGCTTTCGACGAGCATGACCAGCCGATGCTACAGGCCCGCGGCGGCGCCGGAAGGCCGCTCGCGCCGTCTGCGCAGGGACGTAGACTCCGCGCTTGATGCGTGAGCCGAGCCGCAGCCTCCTCCGCCACCCCGACTTCCTCAGGCTCTGGACCGCCGAGACCATCTCGGTCTTCGGGTCCGCGATCACCCAGCTCGCGCTGCCGCTGATCGCCGCGACGGTTCTGAACGTGGGGGCGTTCGAGTTCGGGCTGCTCACGACCATCGAGTTCCTGCCCTTCATCCTGCTCAGCCTGCCCGCCGGGGTCTGGGTGGACCGCCTCCGCCGCCGGCCGATCCTCATCGCCGGCGACCTGGGCCGGGCGGTCGCGATCGCAACGATCCCGCTCGCCTTCGCGTTCGATGCCCTGACCATCTGGCAGCTCTACCTCGTCGGCTTCATCAACGGCTGCCTCACCGTCTTCTTCGATGTCGCCTACCAGAGCTACCTGCCGTCGGTCGTGGACCGCGACCAGCTCGTGGAGGGCAACTCCAAGATGGAGATCACGCGGTCCGCGTCCCAGATCCTGGGGCCGGGCGCGGCCGGGCTCCTCATCGGGCTGCTCAGGGCGCCGTTCGCGATGCTGATCGACGCCCTCTCGTACCTGTTCTCCGCCGTGTTCGTGGTCTTCATCCGGCGGCCGGAGCCACCCGTCGAGAAGCACGATGTCCACCGGGACGGGCCGAAGCCGTCCATGCGCCAGGACATCGCCACCGGCCTGCGCTACGTCACGGGCCACCGCTGGCTGCGCTGGATCGCCGCGACGACCGGGACGTCGAACTTCTTTGGCAACGTGGGCGGCGCGATCTTCGTGCTGTACCTCGTCCGGGACCGGGGGATGGGCGCGGAGGCGATCGGCTTCGCCTTCTCGGTCGGCTCGCTGGGTGTGCTCGCGGGCGCCCTCACCACGAGCTGGGTCACGGCGCGGCTGGGCGTGGGGCGGATGCTCGTGGCGATGGCGGTGGGGTTCAGCCTCGCTGGCCTGCCGGTTGCGTTCGCGCCCGACGCGCTGATCTGGTGGGCCGTGGCCGTGTCCGGGCTCCTGGCCGGCTACTGCGGCGTCGGCTGGAACATCAACCAGGTCTCGCTCCGCCAGGCGATCACGCAGCCCCGGATGCAGGGCCGGATGAACGCGACGATGCGGTTCATCGTCTGGGGCACCATGCCGATCGGGTCGATCCTGGGCGGGGCGCTGGGCAGCGTCATCGGGCTGCACGCGACGATCGTCATCGGCGCCATTGGCGGGCTGTTCGCCTTCATCCCGGTGACGCTCTCGTCGGTGCGCCACATCGTGAAGATGCCGGAGCAGGTCGAGGACGAGGGCGGGGCCGCGGCGAGCGCGAGGGGCAAGAGGGCCTGAGGCGAGACGGGCGGCGCGGTCGCGGGCGCTCAGTGCGTCCGGGTCACGCTGAGTGCGGCCTCCAGGCGGGCGGCGCGGGCCTCGGCCTCGCGGACCTTGCGGACGCAGCGTGCGCACTCGCCGTCGAAGAGATCCTCGCGCAGGAACGCGAGACGCGCGCGGTGCGCCTCCTCGAGCGCAGCCTGGAGCCGGAGCTCGTTCACCCGGACGGCGATGGTCCTGCCGAAGTCAATCACGTGCGTGTCCCCGGCGCGGATCTTGGGTCCCGCGCGTCGAGAACAGGATCGGTGGGCGCACGCCGGACGGCTATGACCCCGAGGTCCTCCCCGAATCGGGGGTACCGGTGCGCGCTGGCTCGCCGGGCAGGGGCGGCATCGGCGGCACGGGCGGCATCGGCGACCGTTCGGCGGCATCGGCGGCCGTTCCCCTCGCCTACGCCTCCGCATGGTGCAAGCACCCGGTCCGCTGATGGAACCCATCGGCCACGCCCCCGGGTGGTACCCGAGGCCGTCTGGAGCGGGATCGACCCGTGAGCTCCCACTACCACCATGCTCAGGCGTGGATGGGGGGCGGTGCGAGGCGCGGGCCGAGCGCCGGCGTGGATGGGGGGCGGTGCAGGCGTGAGGCGCCGGGCCGAGCGGCCTAGAGGTCGAGCATCGGGATGTGGACCCCGCGCTCCCTGGCGACCTCGATCGCCCGCTCGTAGCCCGCGTCCACGTGGCGCACGACGCCCATGCCCGGGTCGGTCGTGAGCACCCGCTCGATCTTGCGCGCCGCGAGCTCCGTGCCATCGGCGACGACCACCATGCCCGCATGCTGGGAGTACCCGATCCCCGTCCCGCCGCCGTGGTGGATCGACACCCAGGTCGCGCCCGCGGCGATGTTGACCATCGCGTTGAGCAGCGGCCAGTCGGCCACGGCATCAGAGCCGTCCTTCATCGCCTCCGTCTCGCGGTTGGGCGACGCGACGGATCCCGAGTCGAGGTGGTCGCGCCCGATGACGATCGGCGCCTGGACCTCGCCCGAGGCGACGAGCCGGTTGAACTCGAGGCCCGCCTTCGCCCGCTCGCCGTAGCCCAGCCAGCAGATGCGTGCCGGGAGGCCCTGGAACGGGACCTTGGCCTCGGCGAGCTCCAGCCAGCGGCGCAGGCCGCGGTCGTGGGGGAACAGCTCCAGCATCGCGCGGTCCGTGCGGCGGATGTCCTCGGGGTCGCCGGACAGCGCGACCCACCGGAACGGCCCGCGACCCTCGCAGAACTGCGGCCGGATGAAGGCGGGCACGAAGCCCGGGTAGTCGAACGCGTTCTCGACGCCTGCCTCCTGCGCCTGGGCGCGGAGGTTGTTGCCGTAGTCGAAGACCACCGAGCCCGCCGCCTGGAAGGCCAGCATGGCGCGGACGTGGTCCGCCATCGACCGCATCGAGCGCTGCATGTACAGGTCCGGCTGCGCGATCCGGAGCATGTGCGCGTCGTGCAGGCTGATCTCGCCCGGGACGTAGCCGGCGAGCGCGTCGTGCGCGGAGGTCTGGTCCGTGACGACGTCGAACGGCTCCCCCGCCGCCGCCCACATGGGCTCGATCTCCGCCGCATTGCCGACCAGCGCGATCGACACCGCGTCGCCGGCCGCTGCCGCCTGGCGCGCCCACGCGAGCGCCTCATGCGGCGAGTGCGTGAAGCGGTCCACGTAGCCGATCTCGTGGCGCCGCCTCGCTCGGTGCTCGTCGACCTCGATCGCAATGCAGACGCCCTCGTTCATCGTCACCGACAGCGGCTGGGCGCCGCCCATCCCGCCGAGGCCCGCGGTGAGCACGACACGCCCGCTCAGCGTCCCGCCGAAGTGCTGGCGCGCGAGCTCCGCGAAGGTCTCGTAGGTTCCCTGGAGGATCCCCTGGGTGCCGATGTAGATCCAGGACCCCGCGGTGATCTGGCCGTACATCATCAGGCCCTGCTTCTCGAGCTCCCGGAAGACGTCCCAGGTGGCCCACTTGCCGACGAGATTCGAGTTCGCGATAAGCACGCGCGGCGCCCACTCGTGGGTGCGGAAGACGGCGACCGGCTTGCCCGACTGGACGAGGAGGGTCTCGTCGTCGCCGAGGCGCCGCAGCTCGCGGACGATGGCGTCGTACGCCTCCCAGCTCCGCGCCGCCCGGCCCGTGCCACCGTACACGACGAGGCTGTCCGGGTCCTCGGCCACCTCGGGATCGAGGTTGTTCATGAGCATGCGCAGCACGGCTTCCTGCTGCCAGCCACGGGTCGAGAGGGTGGTGCCGCGCGGGGCGCGGACGGGGCGCGGGCCGGAGGGGGCGGCGCCGGTGATCTCGGTGCTCATGGGCGCGAGTCTACGCCGCGGGCGCGGTCGCGGATCGGCGAGCGGAGAACCCGCCGGTCTACGGGCGGAGGCCCGCCATCAGCTGCTCACCGAACCTCCGGTCGCCCAGCGAGAAGGCCGAGACCAGCAGGCCGCGGGCCTCGATCCAGGCGTGGTACGTCCGCAGGCCGCCCGCGCACGTGCCGATGTAGACGGTCTGCTCGCCGAGCTGCGACTCGGCGTTGCCGACGACGCCGCCCGACTGGCCGCACGCCCCCTCGTTGTAGGAGTCGCGCCAGTCACGGAAGAAGCCCTCCGAGTAGACATCGGGGTGGAGGCGCGCCACGACGGCCGAGGCGAGGTCCTCGCCGTCGACCACGACCGCGAACGCGGCGGCCTCGACATTCTGCGCAAAGGCCTTGTCCGCGGCGGCGTCGGCGAAGGCCTGCGCCTCGCGCTCGACAACCATCCCG
>JANNHX010000109.1:0-2931 GCA_031404615.1 Chloroflexota bacterium | reverse complement strand
GCGTCTTCTCGTAGAGCTCGATGCCGGTGTACTTCGAGCGTTTCCACTCGCCGTTGCGAAGTGCTGCATGCGCGGGGCTGATGTGCCGGGCTGCGGCGAGCATCAGGCCGACGGCGATCTCGGCCGCACTGACGATGTTTGAGGTCGGCGCGTTGACGACCATGACGCCGCTTTGAGTGGCGGCTTTGACGTCGACATTGTCGAGACCAACCCCGGCCCGGGCCACCACCTTGAGGCGAGCGGCCACCGCCAAGGCCTCGGCGTTGACCTTCGTGGCGGATCGGATCAGGATCGCATCCACATCGACGATGGCCGACAGCAATTCGGCGCGGTCGGCACCGTTGCAGTGCCGAATCTCAAAATCGGGTCCGAGCGCATCAACGGTCGCGGGGCTCAACTCTTCGGCGATCAGTACGACGGGCTTGCTCACAGCGGATTCCTCTTGAGGGTTGGGGCACGGGTTCCATGCGCGGGGTGCGCTCCGGGCTTGCGGAGGTCGGAGCCACTTGACTCGCACGACGCTGTGCCCGGCCCAGCCTACTCGAAGAGCGCCGGACGGACGTACTCCGCGGAGGTGTGCAGTAGCGGGGTCCTCGGGGGTCTGCCCTCCACTCAAGCAGGGCCGGGCGTGGGACCGAAGATGCTCAAGCCACAAAGCGCTGAGCGCGAGAATCGGGTCGAGCACGTCGATCGGTCCCATGGCGGGCACAGCCGTGCGGTCTGGGCGTCAGCCGACGCGAACGAGGAGCTCCCCGTGCACCAGGTTGATGTAGCCGTCGGGGTGCGCGGCCCACTCCGACCAGGCGCGTGAGATCTCGTGTAGTTCCTCGGCCGTGCTCAACTGCTCCCGCAGAACTTGTTCCGCGAGCGCCGAATGCAGAATCCGGTCGGCCCACATGCCTCCCCAATAGGCCCGGTCCTCGGGCGTCGCGAAGCACCAGGTGGATGTGGT
The DNA here is from genome assembly GCA_031404615.1 of Chloroflexota bacterium. Lineage (GTDB taxonomy): Bacteria > Chloroflexota > Limnocylindria > Limnocylindrales > CSP1-4 > CAIXZV01. Next base: position 1,979 of record JANNHX010000109.1, on the reverse strand, counting down.
GACGGTGGCGGTTTCGAGCCCAGCCGCATGTGCCCACGCGAGCAGGTGTCTTCCTGCATTGGGCTCGCCGCCATTGCGCCGGGCCGCCACGTCGTACAACGCAAGCCAGCGGTCCAGGGCTGGCGCGGCTGGATAGCACGACCCAGCTGCGTAGTCCGAGTCGCGCACGGCGATGAGCCCACCCGGCTTCGTGACGCGCGCCATCTCGCGTAGTGCCTGCACCGGATCGGTCACGTGCTGCAGTACCTGGTGCGCATGGACGATATCGAAGGAGTCGTCGGCAAACGCCAACTCGTGGACATCGCCGACTACTACCGCGACGCCGGTTATCTCCCGCCGCGCCAACTCGGCGCGGGTCAGGTCGGCTGCCGCCTCGTTTATCTCCAGGGCCACGGTCTCCCCCGGCGCCACCAGGGCGGACAGCTCGGCGGTGATCGTGCCTGGTCCGGAGCCGACGTCCAGCAGGCGTTGGCTAGGTGCCAGGTGCGGCACGAGGTACGCCGCCGAGTTGGCCACCGTGCGCCAGCGGTGGGAGCGCAACACGCTCTCGTGGTGGCCGTGTGTGTAGCGCGTCACACCCCTCCTCCCCCGGTTGCCGTCGTTTCATCAATCAGCGGCCGGCGGTGCCCTCGACGTAGTCGCTGTCGTGCGACTTCACCCAGGCCATCAGCTTGCGCAGTTCGCGGCCAGTCTCCTCGATCGGGTGCTGCTCGCCCTTCGCGCGCAGTGCCTTGAACTCCGGGCCACCGGCATCCTGGTCGTCGATGAACCGTTGCGCGAACGCGCCGCTCTTGATGTCCGCGAGGACGGCTTGCATGTTCTCCTTCACGTGCGGGTCGATCACGCGCGGTCCGGAGACGTAGTCGCCGTACTCCGCGGTGTCGGAGACCGACCAGCGCTGCTTGGCGATACCACCTTCGTACATCAGGTCGACGATCAGCTTGAGCTCGTGCAGACACTCGAAGTAGGCCACCTCGGGCTGGTAGCCGGCCTCGGTCAGCACCTCGAAGCCGTACTGCACCAGTTGGGACGCACCGCCGCAGAGCACGGCCTGCTCGCCGAACAAGTCGGTCTCGGTCTCTTCGGTAAATGTGGTCTTGATGCCGCCGGCCCGCAGGCCGCCGATTGCCTTGGCGTAGGACAGCGCCAACGGCCAGGCGGTGCCGGACTCGTCCTTTTCCACAGCGACCAGCACGGGTACGCCGCGCCCGTCGACGTACTCGCGGCGCACCAGGTGCCCCGGTCCCTTCGGGGCGACCATGAACACGTCGACGCCCTCTGGCGGGGTGATGTAGCCGAAGCGGATATTGAAGCCATGGCCGAACACCAGCGTGTCACCGGGGGTGAGGTTGGGCTCGACGGACTCGGTGTAGAGCTTGCGCTGCACATGGTCGGGAGCCAGGATCACGATGACATCGGCCTCTTCGACGGCCTCGGACGGGCTCAGCACCCGGAGTCCCTCCGCTTCGGCCTTCGCGCGGCTAGCGGAGGTTTCCAACAATCCGACGCGTACATCGACGCCGGAGTCGCGCAGCGACAGCGCATGTGCGTGGCCCTGGCTGCCGTAGCCCAGCACCGCGACGTTCTTGCCCTGGCTCAGGGACAAGTCCGCGTTGTCGTCATAGAACATCTCAGCCATGCGTGGGGCTCTCTTTCGGTTGGTGTGACTGGTGAGTGTGGTGACGCGACCAGATCATCCGGCGGTCAGCGAATCGGAACCGCGGCCGATGGCGACCATTCCCGACTGCACGAGTTCGCGGATGCCGAATGGTCCCAGAATCGTGAGCAGGTCGGCCAACTTGTCCGAGTTGCCGGTGGCCTGGATGGTGACGGCGTCGGGCGCGACATCGATCACCTTGGCCTTGAAGAGCAGCACCGCGTCCAGGACCTGCGCGCGACTCTCGGCGTCAGCGGTGACCTTGACCAGCAGAAGTTCGCGCTTAATCGCCGTCGAGCCCGCGAGCTCGACGATCTTGATC
>JANNHX010000108.1:0-4031 GCA_031404615.1 Chloroflexota bacterium | reverse complement strand
TCCTGGTCGACGGCGCACTGCCGCTGGTGGCTGCGCGGCGAGCGTGGCTGGGCCCAGGTGGAGATCCTCGTGACGCCGGAGGCGGCGCCCCGGATCCAGACGCTCCGGGTCACGGCGGTGGGGGACCCGGCGGCGGACCTCGTCGAGGCGGCGGAGCGCCTCCTCGCGGCCGCCGCGGCACCCGCGGCGGCGTCCGGCCCGGCGCCCGCGTGGCCGGCGGCGCTGACGGCGGGCGATGCGCTCGACACCGCCGCGGTCGATCGGGCGCTCCGGGCCGCGTCGGCGCGCTTCGGGCGGATGGCGCTCGGCCTCCCGATTGTGGGGGACGGCCGGATCACGTCGACCTGGGAGCTCGTCACCGACCGCGGCGGCCGGGCGACGATGAAGGTCTCGCTGGACGTGGAGTCCTGCGCCGTGACGGAGGCCTCGCTCCTCGCCGCCGAACGACGCGGGCCGGACGACGCCTGGTAGGCGTGGCGAGCTCGAGTCGACGCGGGACCGGCCGGCGCTCATCCTCTCCGGGAACGCGGGGACGCCCGGCCAATTGGCGTCGGCCGGACGTTCTCGCGAGCGAGGAGCGGTTGCTTGGGGCTAGCGGACGGACACCGCTCGCCGGACCAGCTCGGAGGAGACGACCGGCACGAGGTCGCGCGCCGGAAACGGCATCCCGAGGCTGTTGACGCCGTCGTCCGCAAGGTCCTGCTCGTAGGTGCAGATGCACGGGCCGCTCTGGGCGCAGCCGAGGCAGCAGTACGCCTCGTCCATGCGGTAGACGGGCCGGTCGGTGATCGCGCCATCACAAGAGGCGCAGTAGCCGCGCTTGGGGTTGGCGAAGGTGTGCATGCGAGGTCCTCCGATAGGTTCGGCTTGGGCAACGATCAGGGGTAGAGCCCGCGGAGCCGGGTGGCCGTGGCGACCCGCTCGACGGCGATGGCGTGCGCGGCAAGGCGCGGCGTGATCCCATCGACCGCGGCGCGCTGCCACACCGCCTCCGCGGCCGAGAGGATCTGACGGCGGAGCCGGTCATTGACCTCGTCGCGCGTCCACGCGAGAGCCGACCGGTTCTGCGTCCACTCGAAGTAGCTGACGATGACGCCGCCGGCGTTGCACAGGATGTCGGGGATCACGGTGACGCCGTTCTCCCAGAGGATGGGATCGGCGGAGGGGTCGGTCGGGCCGTTGGCCCCCTCGGCCAGGATCCGGGCCCGGACGCGCCCGGCGTTGCGGGACGTGATCTGGCCCTCGAGCGCGGCGAGCACCAGGACGTCCACGTCGAGACCGAACAGGGTCTCGTTGTCGATGAGCTCCGTGCCCGGCGTGCCGGCCACGGTGCCGTAGGCCCGGAACCGCCGGGCGAGGTCCGGGACGTCCAGGCCGTCCGGGTCGTACGCACCGCCGCCGACATCGGTGATCGCGACCACCTTCGCGCCACCCTCGTGGAGGAGGCGGGCCGTGGCCTCGCCGACGTTGCCGAAGCCCTGGATCGCGATGCTGGCGCCGGCCATCTCCAGGCCGATGCGCCCGGCGGCGTCCCGGATCGTATAGACGATGCCCTGGCCCGTGGCGTCCGACCGGCCGACCGAGCCCCCGATCGAGAGGGGCTTGCCGGTGACGACGCCGGGCACGGGATACCCCCTGTGCATCGACACCGTGTCCATGATCCAGGCCATCACCTGGGCGTTCGTCCCCACGTCGGGCGCCGGGATGTCGGAGTCCGGTCCCAGGATCGGCTGGAGCTCCGTCGCGAAGCGTCGTGTGAGGCCCTCGAGCTCCTTGCCGCTCATGGTCGTCGGGTCGCAGGTGACGCCGCCCTTCGCCCCGCCGAACGGGACATCCACCAGCGCGCACTTCCAGGTCATCCACATCGCCAGCGCGCGGACGTCGTCCAGGTCGGTCTGCGGATGGAACCGGAGCCCGCCTTTCGCCGGCCCGCGGGCCACGTTGTGCTGGACGCGGTAGCCGGCGAACACCCGCACCGACCCGTCGTCCATGTGCACGGGGAAGTTCACCGTGTACTCGCGCTGCGGGACCCGGAGGACGGCGCGCAGGTCCGCCTCCATCTCGAGGTGTTCGGCAGCCGCGTCGAACTGGGTGAGTGCCGCGGCGAGGGCGTTCTGCCCGGCGGTGCCCCGCACCGGGGCGAAGGTGTTCGGCTGGGCGATGCTCGTGGTCACCGGGACGGTGTCGGTGGTCATTGATGGTCTCCAGGCGCAGGGGCTGGCGTCACGAATGGCCCTCACCATCGCCGCGGCCCGCGAACATGGGCGGAGACGGGCATGAACGGCGCGTGAACAATCGGCCCGACTGCATGGACGCGCTGTTCATGAAGGACCCACCACGCCGGTCTATGCTCAACGGCATGCCCTCCCAGCCCGCGCCGGTAACATCTGTCCCGCCTCCGGCCCGCGATCCGTCGACGGTGGCTTCGTCGCCGCTGCTCCACGCCGCGCTCACGCTCGTCCCGCCCTCGACGACCGCGGCGGAGCTCGAGCGGCGGTTCGCTGCCAACGGCGCGGACCTCCGTCCCCGGATCGCCGCGCGCCTCCTGGCCGACCTCGCCGACCTCGGGCTCGTTCGGGCGACGCAGCGGGGTAGCCGCGGCACCCGGTGGGTGGCGACGACGCTCGGGGCGCGCTACGTGGATGCGGGCCTGAACGGCGAGGCGAGGATCCCCCTGGCTGAGCTGGAGGGCCTGCGGACCGACCTGCTGTCCACGATCGCCCACGAGCTCCGCACGCCGCTTACGGCCGTCCGCACGAGCGCCGGCATCCTGCTCGAACCCTCGGCTGCGCCGACGGAGGAGCAGCGCCTGGCGCTCCTGGAGGCGATCGAGCGGAACGGGGCGCGGATGCAGCGACTCGTGGGCGACATCCTCGAGCTGTCCCGCTTCCGGTCCGGCAGCGTGAGCCTCCAGCTCCGCCGGTTCAGCGCCGGGGCCCTGGCCGAGTCGGCGGTCGCCGTGATCGCGCCGCTCGGCGCGAAGCGAGATCAGCGGATCGAGCGGTCCCTCCCGGCGTCCGGTGACCATCGCGTGTACGGCGACCACCGACGCCTGGAGCAGGCACTGCTCAACCTGGTCTCGAACGCCCAGCGCTTCGCGCCCGACGGCGGGCTCGTCTCGGTCGGTGTCGAGGAGCACGGGCTCTGGACGAGCTGGAGCGTGACCGACGACGGTCCCGGGATCTCCGAGGCGGACCAGGCCCGACTCTTCGAGCGGTTCTTCGTCGGTCGCAACGACCGCTCCGGTCCGCGTGATGGCGTGGGCCTGGGGCTGCCCACGGCCCTTGCGATCGCCCAGGCACACGGGGGCACGATCGGCGTCCGGAGCGAGCCCGGCCGCGGCAGCACCTTCACCCTGGTCGTCCCGACGGCGGGCCCGGAGGACGGGTCGTGATGCGGATCCTGGTCGTGGACGATGAGCCGGACGTCGTCGAGTCGGTCCGTCTCGGCTTCACGCTGCAGTGGCGGGAGGTGGAGGTCCTGGGCGCCGCGACCGGGGAGGCGGCGCTGGACATCGTGGAACGGCAGGCGCCGGACATCGTCCTGCTGGACGTCGGGCTGCCCGACAAGGACGGGTTCGCCGTCCTGAGCGAGCTCCGGGCCTTCTCGGATGTCCCGGTCGTGATGCTGACCGCCCGGGACGACGCGATGGACAAGGTCAAGGGCCTGGAGCTCGGCGCGGACGACTACGTGACCAAGCCATTCAACCACCTCGAGCTCATGGCCCGGGTCAAGGCGGTGCTGCGGCGCCTTGACATGCCGGCTCCCGTGAGCCGGGCCCCGTCGTTCCGGTCGGGGGACCTCGAGGTGGACTTCGGACGGCATGAGGTCCGTCTTCGCGGCGAGCGGGTCGAGCACACCCCCACGGAGTACAAGCTGCTCTACCACCAGGTCCGGAACGCGGGGCACGTGCTGCAGCACGGGACGCTGCTGGCCAAGGTCTGGGGCCGGGAGTACATCGACGAGGTGGACTACATCCGGGTCTACGTCCGCCGGCTCCGCGAGAAGCTGGGCGACGACCCGGAGCACCC
>JANNHX010000107.1:0-6080 GCA_031404615.1 Chloroflexota bacterium | reverse complement strand
CGACGGGCCTTTCTGGTAGGCCTTGACGCCGGTCTCGGTCGCGCACTTCTTGACGCCCGTCTCCATGCGGACGAACCAGGGGTTGGTCGAGTCCTTCGGCACCACCACGATCGTGTGGGCTTCGGCCGCGGCTGGCTGGCTGGCCGCAGCCTGGCTGGCGGCGGGTGTCCCGCCGCACGCCGACAGCGCAACGCACAGTCCCATGACCCCGAAGACGCCGCCCGTACGGTTCCGGTGCTTCATGCTTCCTCCTAGAGACCGGGGACGAGCGGTCATGTTCTCCGAACCGATTGATTGAATCGATTCAATCAAGCGAGGGTAGCATAGTGCCGATGGCCGAACCTCGTCTGTCTGCGGAAGACGGCGCGAGGACCTTGGGCGTCCGGGCAGGCGTGACCATGGCGCGTGAGGAGTGAGCTCGAGTGAGGAATGCGGAACCCAAGTCCCGGCGATCCATCTCGAGTGGATCCACCGGTCCGGGCCGCCCGCGCCTCAAGGACGTGGCGGCCTTGGCCGGCGTCTCGGCCGGCACCGTATCGCACACGCTCAACCACCCCGAGCGAGTGGTGCCCGAGACCCGAACGCTCGTCCTGGATGCGATCCGCCAACTTGGCTTCGTCCCAAATGCGCATGCTCGAGCGCTCAAGGGTGCGGCCAGCCAGGTGATCGGCCTGGTGGTCCTCGATATCGGGAGCCCCTTCTTCATGGAGGCTGCGCGAGCGGTCGAGCGGTCCGCGCGCGAGGTGGGGCATGTCGTCATCCTGAGCAGCTCCGACGACGATCCGGTACGCGAGACGGCACTCCTCCGCATCCTCGCGGCGCAGCGCGTGCGTGGTTGCCTGCTGACGCCGGCCGAAGCGCCGCCGAGTCCGGCCTGGTTCAGCCGACACCGGCTCCCGGTGGTCCTGCTGGACTATCCCGGTGGGGCCACCGAATGCTGGGTGGCTGTCGACCACGTCGCCGGCGCCCGTCTCGCCGTCCGACACCTGCTCGAGCTCGGCCACGCCCGTGTGGCATTCGTCAGCGGCCCGGTGGCCCTGCGCCAGATGGTGGACCGGGGCAAGGGAGCGCGCGCGGCCATCGTCGACGCCGGGCTGGATCCCGGCGAGGTGCTGGTCGAGGTCATCCAGGAAGGGTTCGGCATCGCGGACGGGATCGTGGCCGCCGAACGGCTCCTGGCGACTGGCGTTCCAAGCGCAGTGTTCTGCGGCAACGACATGCTCGCGTTCGGGGTGTACCGGGCGCTAAGGCGCGCGGGACTGCGGATCCCGGATGACGTGGCGCTCGTCGGCTATGACGACGTCGACTTCGCCGCGGACTGGGCGGTGCCGCTGACCTCGGTCCGACAACCCATCGACCAGCTCGGGTCCGTGGCGACCCAGCTGCTCTTCGAGCACATGACGGGGCAGTCGGAGCACATGCACCGACAGATCGTGCTCCAGCCTGAGCTCGTGGTGCGCGAGTCGAGCGGCCGCCCGATCGATGGCCGATCCTGAGGCGTTCCGTGAGGCGCGGTCGGCCAGCGAGTGGCTGCGACTGCCCAGATGTCAGCCGCGGGCCAATTGGCGGATGCGGTCGGCGCGGTCGGCGCGGAGACTGCGTGGGTCGCGTCCCACGCCATGCCCGGAGGCACCTGATGCGACCCGCCCGCGACCCTGCCATCCTGCTCGCCGCCGTCCTGCTCGCGGTCGCTGCCTGCGGCGGCGCTTCGACGCCGGCACAAACCCAGTCCACTGCCGCTACCAGCGCCCCGAACCAACCGGGGAAGCGGCCGAGACGGCGGCCGGCGAGGAGCCCACCGAGGCCCCAGCCGCCGGCACCTTCGACGCGTGCGAGCTCCTGACCACCGACGAGGTCAAGTCGATCACCGGCGCGGCGACCACCGCGGGCCCGGAGGGTTCGGATATGGCCGACTGGGTTGCCGGAACCTGCTGGTGGAACAGCGCCGACATGAAGGTCCGCTTCAGCATTGACTACGGCGACAAGGCCAGCATCGCGAAGTCGAGTTCCCCTTCGGCCCAGGAGCAGTTCGACATCACCAAGGCCGTCTACGGGGCCATGCTCACCGTCGAGGATCTCGCCGGCGTGGGCGACAAGGCGTTCGCATGGGATGGCGGCGCCTACGCGATCAAGGGTGACAAGGCCATCCTCGTGACGGCGCTCTTCAATACCAAGACCGAGGGGATCGCGATCCTGAAGGCGGCGCTCGCGAAGATCTAGACCGTGTCGTTGGCGCCTTGCCGGATCCACCGACGGGCGAAGGTGCTGGCGAACCGGACTGACGCGGCCGGGCGAATGGTGCGCCACGCTCGGGCCTCGCGAACCGGACCTTATCGGAGCAGGAAGAGCGCCAGCGGCGCTGCGATCCCCTTGAGCCTGTGCTCCCCAAGGGCGTCGAAACCGAAGGGCCCGCCGCTACCCAGGGCACGCGTCACGTCGGACACGACCACCTCCGACGCGCCGCCGACGGCCATGATCCGCGAGGTGGCATGGACGGCGAGACCCTTGACGTCTCCGTAGGCGACCTCCGCCTCGCCGGTGTGAACGCCGATCCGCACCTCGACCCCGCACGCCCGCACCGCGTCACTGATGGCTCGTGCCGCGTGGAGCGCGGCGAGCGCGCTCGAGAACGTCGCGAGGAACCCGTCGCCGGTGGTGGCGATCTCCGTCCCCCGGAAACGGTCGAGCTGGGCGCGCACGATCCGGTTGTGGCGCTCGAGGATCTGGCCCCACGCCGTGTCGCCGACCCGATCGGCGAGCTCGGTCGAGCCCACGATGTCCGTCATGAGCAGGGTGACGACCGTGCCGGTGTGCAGCGCCGGCGTCCCGAACTCCTCCACGTTGCCAGCGATGTCGAGGATCTCGGCGACCTCGGTCCCCACGACCCACGCATCGTGCCCTGGCGGGATGTCGCACACGTCGCCGGCGACGAACACCGCCTCCTCGCCGTCGTCCATCCGCACGGCGAACGACCCTCGCAGGACGACGTGGAAGTGATGCACCTCGCAGGACGGCGTCCCCACGTTGGGCTGGACGTCCTCCGACCAGCGCCAGCCGGGCTGCAGGAGGGCGCGCCCCACGGACATGGCGCCCACCCGCGCAAAGGCGCCCTCGCCTCGGGGAAAGGCGATGCTGCCATCGGGATCGTTGAGGCTCTTGCGCTCGATCATTTGGCCCCATGATGGATCAAAGGTGCGCATCTCGGCCAGAGCGGTGACGTCCTACCCTGCCTCCGACATGCATGGCTTGGGCGTTCGGTCGCCTCGACCGGGTCCGCTGGCGGGATACCGAGCGTCGCCACGAGACCTGCGGTCACGTCCCGGCCGGACCCGCGACGCACGACCTGGACGCTGCCGTCCATCTCGCCGCTGCCGCCAAGCCCGCCCCAGATTGTGTCCAGCGCGGGACAATGCCGCAGGTCGGTGCAAGATGCCGACTCGCCGGAACGGCGTCAGCGGGCCGAATCCACGCACGCGCGAGGGGTGGTCCGGCTTCGAAGCGTCTTGAGTACTGGTCGGGGCGAGAGGCCTCAACCCTCCGGCACCGACCTCTTTGTCCCGGCCTCGTGGGGCCTGCGGTGCCGCGTGGCAGGCCCTGCTATGGCGCCAAGGACCTCGAGAAACGGGGATAGGAGCGGCCACATCGGGCGATCCTGGCCGGGTGGTCGATCAGGATCGGGTTTCCGACCCCCACGCGGTCAGCCCCCATCGAGGAGCCGGTCGACGTCGCCGCGCAGGTCGCCGAGCCGGGTGACCACCATGTCTCAGACGAGCATGTCGTCCACACCTGCGTAGCCGTGAACCAGGATGTTGCGGAACGCGATGATCCGCCGGTGGTCGCCGATCCGGCCGGCGGTCTCCGGCTCCAGCTTCGCCAGCTGGCCGAGAGCCTCGCCGATGATCTCGAACTGGCGCTCGACCGCGGCCCGCACCATTGCGTCAGCCTCACACCGCTCGAAGTCGAGGCCAGCGGTGAACTCTGCGATCAGCGTCGCCGCCTGGCGCCTGTCGTAGAGGTACGCCTTCGCCTCACGCGGCATAGACCAGCATCCTCGTCCGCTCCACGTCGGCCCTGATGTAGGGGTTGCGAATCGCGGAGAGCGCAACCAGGTCCACGTTCCGGCCGAACAGGGCCTCGAGGGCCTCGCGGAGGCCGAAGTAGGCATCCGCGTAGCCGTCCCCGGCCAGGGGCTCGAACTCCACAAGCAGGTCGACGTCGCTCCGGTCGGGGTCGAAGTCGTCGCGTGCGGCGGACCCGAAGACGGCCAGGCTGCGAACACGGTGGCGCCGGTACAAGTCGACGAGCGCGGCTCGATGATCGTCGATGAACGGGCTCATGTGGACAGCTCCTCGAGGGAAGCGCACCCGAGGCCGGTCAGCGCCTCGACAACAAGAAAGCCGGACCGCAGTCGTGGAGGTTTGTCTCCTCTCGCCCTGACCAATCTCGAGACAAGACCGAAGCCGGACTCTCGGGAGTTCTGGCCCGACTTCAGGCTCAGGCGTCGCCGGCCCTGCGCAGGCGCTCGAGCTCGCGCCGCAGGCGCTTGCTCGGCCGGCCCTCCCCACGTACGAGAATCATCGCTGGCCCAGCCTCCGGCACGACGGGCGGGCTTTGGTCCACGTAGCAGGTCGCGGCGACGGCGGCCCCGACACGCGACTCGATCGGCCGCACGACCTCGACGGCGCGCTTGCGATCGGCGATGAGCGCCTCCACCCGATCGCCCGCGCGAACCTTCGTCGACGGCTTTGCCGGCAATCCCTTCACGAGGACGTGGCCACCCTCGCACAACCGGGTGGCAAGCGGGCGGGTCTTCACGAGGCGCACCGCGCACAGCCAGCGATCGATACGCGTCTCGTCGGCAGCGAGGGGATCAGTCACGCCTTCTAGGATGGCACGGCTCGAGAGGGCGTCACGGCGCACACTGCCGCCCGCCGCGGCTCGTGATCGAGGGCGCAAGCGATCGGTGCCCGATCACGGCACGGCGTCCGACACCGGCAGTCCTTCGAGGTGGACCGCCAAGGACTCCGCCGTCCCGACGCCGAGGGACGTTCGCGCTGGCCATTGTCATGCCGGCCCACAATCGTTGTCATCGTCGAGGTCTCGCCGATGGTTCGTCCGGGCCTCCCGCCGGCAACAGAAGGGCCGGACCGCATGGGTCCAGCTTCGGTGTGTCTCGAGAATGGTCGGGGCGAGAGGTCTCAACCCTCCGGTGCCGACCTCTTTGTCGCGATGACGTGGTCACTGCCGGTCAAGCTCGTGGGGCTGCGACGGGCGCTCGGCGTCGTCCGGTGAGACCTCTGACTGGGTCTAAACGACGGCCGTACTGATCGGGCATGTCGCCCCAGCCGAACGAGGCCAGCGGCACGGCGGGGACGCTGCCCAGCAGTTCCTCGGGGTCGATGCGCTCGGGTCCGACCGTGCACAGATGCGTCCAGGCGTCGCCGAGGTCGAAGGTGTAGAGGAACTGCTCGCCTGGACCCAGGCGCGAGAGCTTCGTCCGCCGGTCGTCGAGCGAGGGCCCGAGCTCGTCGTCGTCACCGTACGGCGTGGTGAGCCGGGTCCCGTCGGCCAGCCGGAACTCGTGGAGGTGGGCGCGGTCCCAGCGGGCGAACGCATCGTCGATGGCGGACGCGAGCGCGGCGAAGGAGTGGCCCCTCGCGGCGGCGAAGACCCGGCCAGGCCGCGGCCACAGCCGCTCCCCGCGACCCTCGACGAGGTCGACGCGGATCGAGAGCCAGGTTCGGGCCATCTGCGTCTCCGTCAGCCCCAGAGGCTCGAGATCGGCACCGCGAAGAGGCTGTCACCGAGGCCGTACGCGCGCGGGCCCGTGTGCAGCACGATCCCGGCGACGAACGTCTCCGGGTATAGGTCGCGCAGGGTCGCCAGGTGCCGGGCGGCATCGGGCGACGGGGCGGCGTCGGCCTTGACCTCGATCCCAACCAGGCGACCGCCAGCTAGCTCCGCGAGCAGGTCGACCTCGAGTCGCCCCTGCTGCTGGCGTACCTGGTATAGGCGGGGCCTGGTGCCCGAGATCGCTATCGCGCCACGGAGCTGGGCGACGACGAACGTGTCGAGCAGCC
>JANNHX010000106.1:0-11731 GCA_031404615.1 Chloroflexota bacterium | reverse complement strand
GCCAGCCGGGGCCTGCCCGCGAACGTCGTCGCGGACGACTCGGCCTTCCCGGAGGTCTTCGAGATCCTCCGCGCGCAGCGCGAGTCCTGGGGCGTCCACGTCATCCCCTGGCGCAACCTGCGCGAGCTGTTCACCATCCTCCGGCGCAATGAGCTCCTCGCCCTGCTCGTGGACTGGGGGTACCGCGCGGACGGGATCCCCGTGAAGCTCTTCGGCGCCTGGACCACGCTCCCCTCCGGACCCGCGACGCTCGCCGCCAAGACGGGCGCGATCATCTCGCCGCTGGCCGTCCGCCGGCTCCCGGACGGCAGGTTCCGCGTGGAGACGTCCGAGCAGTTCCTGGTGCCCTCGTCCAACCCGGCGGACCTCCAGCGCGCGACCCAGCGGATCGCGGACGCGCTCGAGGCGACCGTCCGTGCCGCGCCCACCCAGTGGTACAGCTTCAAGCCCGTCTGGCCGATGGACCCATCCGAAGGCCCGGAGCTCGAGGCCCGGGCCGCGATCATGCTCTCAGGCCGGCCGGATCCCGGTCCGGCGCGTCAAGGCTCCCCGGAGGCGGTCGAGGCCGGCGGCTCGTGAGCGCCGCCGCGGGCCCCGCAACCGGCAGGCCCGGCTCGCGCTCCCTGCGAGCGAGCCTGCTGCTGGGTGTCGCGCGCGTGCTCGGCGCCCTGCCGGAGGCCCCGCTCATCGCCGCCTGCGAGAGCATCGGCGAGCTCTGGTACCGCACCTCCCCCATCAAGGCCGCCCAGGCCCGCGCAAACATGCGGCGCGTCTGCGAGGGCCTCGACGCGCAGGGCCGCGGGCCCCAGCGCGCGCGGCGCGCCGCGACGGATCCGGCGGCGCTGGAGCGGCTGGTCCGGGCCTCGTTCCGGCACGCGGCCCGCTACTACCTTGAGGTTGCGCGGACGGGCGCCTACACGCTCGAGACGGCCGTGAGCCGGATCGCCGTCGAGACGCCGGGCGAGGTCCGCGACGCGCTGATGGCCGGCAAGCCCGCGGTCCTCGTGGGGATGCACTTCGGCGCCATCGAGCTGCCGGTCATCTACATCGCGCACCTGAGCGGGCACGCCGTCACGGCGCCCATGGAGACCGTCGCGGACCCCGAGCTCCAGCGCTGGTTCCTGGAGTCGCGCGGGCGCGTCGGCGTCCACATCGTGCCGCTCAAGGACGCCCGCCGGCCGCTCCTCGCCGCCCTGCGGCGCGGCGACTCCATCGGCCTCGTGAACGACCGCGACATCACGGGGACCGGCATCCCCGTCCCGTTCTTCGGATTCCCGGCGCCGATCTCCCCGGGCGCGGCGATCCTGGCCCTCGAGACCGGCACGGACGTCTACGTCGGATCCGCCCGACGGCTCAAGGGCGGCCGGTATGGCGGCAAGCTGATGCTCGTCCCGACGCCCACGGAGGGCACGAAGAAGGAGAAGGTCGTCGCCCTGACCGCAGGGATCGCCGCGGCCTACGAGACGCTGCTCGCGGACGCGCCGGAGCAGTGGTGGGGCGCCTTCCACCCGATCTGGCCGGACATCGCCGTCGAGGGGGCCGTATGACGCACGAGCCGCTGGTCCGCCTGGGCCGCGCCGACATGCACATCCACACGCTCGCCTCTGACGGGACAGCCGGCGTGACGCAGATCCTGGACCATGTCGAGCGCCAGGGGTTCCTGGACCTCATCGCCATCGCGGACCACGAGCGGATCGACGCTGCGGTCGCCGCGAAGCACATGGCGGAGGACCGGGGCCTGCCCTTCGGCGTCGTCGTCGGGTCGGAGATCACGACCCGCGGCGGCCATCTCCTGGCGCTCTTCCTCGAGAAGCCGGTCCCGTCGCTCAAGGGGCTCGCCTGGTCCATCGAGGCGGTCCACGACCAGGGTGGCCTCGCGATCCCGGCCCATCCGCTCGTCCCGTACCCGCTATGCGCCCAGGGCCCCGCCCTGCGCCGCCTCCTCGCGAGCGACAACCCGGCGATCCGCCCGGACACGATCGAGACGTTCAACCCGACCGCGCTGGGCAGGTACCGCCACGACGCGGTCGTCCGCTTCGCCGAGGAGCATGGGCTCGCGCAGATGGGCAACAGCGATGCCCACCACATCGAGGCGGTCGGCGCCGGCTGGACGACGTTCCCCGGCCGAACGGAGGAGGACCTGCGGCAGGGCATCGGCTCGCGTCTGACCCGGCACCACGGCGGCTTCCACGGCTCGTTCAGCCAGCTCGGGGTCTATGGCCAGCAGCTGGCCAAGTACGGCCGGGGCTGGAAGGCGACCGTGGGCGGGCGCATCCGGCGCGACGGGACCGGCCGCGACCTCGGCTACCCGGGTGGCACGCTCCGCCCGGCCCGCTACGATCCGTCCATGGCCGTGGACGACGAGGCGTGAAGATCGGGCTGGTCTCGCCGTACGTCTACCCGCTCCCGGGCGGGGTGACGCAGCATGTCCGATTCCTGTACGAGAACCTCCGGCTGCGCGGCCATGAGGTCCGCATCCTGACCTCGTCCCACGGCCTCCAGCGCAGCTCCGAGGGCGACGTCATCCGCCTGGGCAAGGGCTTCTCGATGCCGTCGAACGGCTCGGTCGGGACGATCACCCTCTCACCGCGCTACGTCTCCCAGGCGCACGACCTGCTCGAGCGCGAGCGGTTCGACGTCCTGCACTTCCACGAGCCGTTCGTGCCCTTCCTCTCGCTCGTGCTCCTCAACCAGAGCAGAAGCGTCAACATCGGCACGTTCCACGCGTACGGCGGCTGGTCACCCGCGTACCAGTTCGGGAAGCGGGTCATGCGTCCCTACGCGGAACGGCTGCACGGGCGCATCGCTGTGTCGGCGGCGGCCCGCCACTTCATCGACCGTTACTTCCCGGGCGACTACAAGGTCATCCCCAACGGCGTCGACATGGACCGCTTCCGCAAGGCGGTGCCGCTCACCCGCTGGCAGGACGGGACGCCGAACATCCTGTTCGTGGGCCGCTTCGAGCCCCGCAAAGGCCTGCTCGAGCTGCTCAAGGCCTACCGGCTGCTGCGCCGCACGGGCGTGGAGGCCCGGCTCCTGGTCGTGGGTGGCGGCCCCCAGGAGCGCGAGGCGCGCCGGTACGTGGCGACCCGCAACCTCCAGGGCGTGCACTTCCTGGGTCGCGTCAGCGACGACGAGCGCAACCAGCTGTTCCGGACGGCCGATGTCTACTGCTCTCCGGCGACGGGGCGCGAGTCGTTCGGGATCGTGCTGCTCGAGGCGATGGCCGCGGGCGCCCCGATCGTCGCGTCGGACATCCACGGCTACAAGGGCGTCGTCCGGCGCGGCCGCGAGGCGCTGCTGGTGGCGCCCAAGGACCACAAGGAGCTGGCCCTCGCGCTCGGGCGGCTGGTCGAGGACCGCGAGCTTGCGGCGGCCATGTCCGCAGCGGGGCCGCTCCGCGCCGAGGAGTTCAGCTGGCCGCGCGTCACCGCCAAGGTCGATGACTACTACGGGTTCGTGATCCGCCGCCTCGCCGCGGCCGGGACCCTGCCGGAGCACTTCTCGGCCGAGGTGCCGCCCAGCCCGCGGCTGCTCAACGCGGCCGGCCAGGAGATCCCGCCCGGCCCGCCCGGCCAGACTGGCCGCGGCTAGGAAGGGACCCGGGGCCCGGCGCACCCTGAGACCCCGACGGTCAGGCTCCCGCCGCCTCGGGGCCTGTTCCCACCCCCGAGCCGCCACCGGGTCCGTCGCCCTGCTCCGCCATGCCGACGCCCGCCTCCGCGGGTCCGTCGCCCGGATCCGCCGTGCCACCGCCCGGCTCCTCGCCGATCTCCGGGTCGTCGTCGCCATCGCGGCCGGGGGCCAGCGCCTGGCGCCACGCCCACGCGGAGTACGCAACGATCCCGCACGCGATCACGAGGAACGCGACCAGGATGAAGAACTTCGGGTCCGAGAACGAGATCGCCCCGCCGCGGTCCACCTTCGACACGCCGAACTGGAAGGCGTAGAGGTATGTCGGCAGCAGGCCCTGGTACGCGTTGACGAGCGCCGAGGGCATCGGCAGGGCCGAGATGTTGGGATAGAGCAGCACGAACCATGCCGCGGCCGCGGCGACCAGCCCGCCCACGAACCGCCGTGCGTCCCGCGCGGTCAGGATCTGGATCGCGATCAGCCCGAGGGGCACCGCCACGATGAGCGCGATGATCTCCGGCACGATCCCGTTGATGGTGAACAGCGGGTCCGCGTCCGGGAGCAGGCGGGAGATGGCCAGCGCCACGCCGCCGACCCCCGCAGCCAGCAGGATCGGCAGCAGGTCGCGGGTCGACACCGGGCGGCCGTCCGGCCGCCCCCGCCCGAGGCTCACCAACTGCCAGACGAGCACGAGCACCGTCAGGATCGCCACGACAACCATCGCGGCCGTCGCCGGCGTCACGACGAGGTTGCCCGGGTTGCCGTTGCAGGCCTGGGAGCCCTTGTTGACTGACTCGACGTTGGCGAGGGCGCACAGCGGATAGCGCAGGAGCCACAGGATCACCGGCCCCATCATCGCCACCGCGGCAGAGGCCCTGACGAGCAGCCAGGTGCGCTTCGACGCCCCGTGCCAGATCTCGCCGACGAAGTAGCCGAGCGCGAGGACCACGAACGGCAGGCTCGTGTAGTAGTGGTACTGGAACGCCGCTCGGTCGATGCGGGCCCAGGAGACCCACTGGGCGAGGAAGGCGACCAGGATCAGCGCGAGCGCCAGGCTCCGGCGCTTGAACGCCTGGTAGGCGACGAAGAACAGCGCCGGGATGCCCATCCACCAGATGACCATGTTGCCGGCGTCGTAGATGGCGGCGGCCGTGTCCTCCGCGTACGAGCCCTGGTAGAACCAGACGGGCTTGAGGTTGAGCGGCCAGGCCCACCAGGGCGAGCTCGCGGCGTGGGCCTCGGACAGCTGGTTGTGGTAGTCGTACATCGACCTCGTGAGATCGATGAGGGTCTGTCCCGTGTGGCCGACGGGCCAGCCGGTCACCAGCTGGTGGTTCTCGATCAGGGCCCACGGGATGTACAGGGCGATGTAGACCACGATCGGGATGACGAGCAGCGACGCCCCGAGCCAGGCGACCGGGAGGCCGAGGCCCCAGCCGAGGCGGACCCAGCCCTCGGGGGCGGGCGACGGGGGCGGTGGGCCGTCGCTCGCGGCATCCGGGTCCGGGAGCGGGGCCATCGGTCCCACGCCGAGCCTGCCACCGATCATGAACGCGGCGTACGCGACGATGGCCACGACGATGAACCCGAAGCCCACCTCGAGCGGCGTCATGGAGATCGGCCCCAGGACGACCGCCTCCTGCGCCATCCCTAGGGCGACGCTCGCGAGGGCGATGGCGATTCCCGCGGCCGCGGGCGCACCGACGGCGAAGCGAACCTCGTCGTCCGACCACGAGACCGGGTGGTAGACGCTGACGACGACGGTCGCGAGCGTGAGCGCGATCATGATCAGGACGAAGGGCAGGTTGCCGGCGCCACCGCTGTCGACCGGCACCGCGAGCGCCATCCAGCCGAGGACGGTGGTGATCCCGATCAACCCCACGATCAGCAGGATGCGCCCCAGCGCCGACCGGATCAGGACGAGGATCCCAAGGGCTCCGATGGCGTACGCCGCGACCCACTTGGACGCGAGCGCGAGGCCCAGCAGGACGCCCATCGCGGGCATCACGATCCAGAAGGCGCGCTTGACCCGCTCGGGTTCCAGCCACATCCAGGCGAAGAGCAGGTACGCCGAGAGGATGAAGAAGCCGGTGTAGACGTCGTTCATCGCGATCCGGCCCTGGACGAAGAACATGCCGTCGAGCAGCACGAACAGCCCGACGAGCACGGCGACGGCCCGGCGCGAGAACAGGAGCCGGCCGAGGAGGAACAGGACCGCAACGGTGAGGGCGCCCAGGATCACGCCGGGGAGGCGCCAGCTGAAGCTGTACGAGCCCACGTCGAGCGAGGCCGCCTCGCCGTTCGCGCCGAGCGCGAGCAGCGTCCCGTGGCTGACCGCCGGCCAGTCCTTGTTGTGGTCGAGCGCCAGGGCCGCGGGCGCGAAGGGCAGCTCGTGGTCCGCGAAGACGCTGCGGCCGTGCGGCTCGACGATGTAGACCGTCGTCCCGGTGCCGTCCGGCGTGATGCCCAGGACCTCCACCAGCTGTGCCGCGACGTCGTACACGACATCGCTGCCGGCGGCGGGTAGCGGGAAGTCCTCCATCTGCTCCGGGCCGTCCACGCCCTTCTCGCCGCTGATCGCGATGATCGAGATCTCGGGGGCCTGGGTCGTGGGGTCGAGGGTCGTCGCGTAGAGCTGGGAGCCGTCGTCGACGCCCGTGACCGGCGCCATGCCGCCGACGCCGTTGAGCTCGACCGCCGCGATCGTCCGCGCCGCGACGTCGAGGAACGTCACGCCATTCGCGCCGCCGACGGCCATCGTCGAGGTTGGCTGGAGCTCGATGCCGGGCAGCTCGCCGGCGTCGATGGCGGTCTTGAGGAGCCGCCGCTCCTCGATCGTCGGGACGGCGTCCAGCGGGAACGGTCCGGGCGTCGCCCCCGAGAGCGCGGCCTCGTACGACGCGGCATCCCCGCCGAGGATGTCGACGAGCTTGGCCGCGGCGGCCGCGGGATCGGTGGCGTTCTCCGGCGCGACCATCACGGCGTTGAGGTCGTCCACGCCCGCGAGCGAGGTGGGGTCCTTGACGAGGGCCGTGCCGCTGACCTCGCCGGTGTCGAGGTCCACGACCGCCACCGTGCCGCCGGCCAGCAGGGCGGCGACATGGGATCCGTCGCGGTACCCGGCGAGCGCGGTCACCTCGCCGTCCAGCGTCGCGACGGTCACCGGGCTGATCGCCGGGTTCGCGGGGTCGGAGCCGCGGGTCGCGTCCAGCGCGGTCGTGTCGATCGCGAGCAGCTCCCCGCCGTTCGTCCCGACGAGGAGCTGGGTCGTCACGTCGTCGAAGGCGACCGCGCCCGCTCCGGCGAGCGCCCAGCGGGCCTCGACCCTGCGCGTCACCTGGTCGTACGCGATGAGCTCGGTGCCGGTCGCGACCCAGATCCGGTCGCCCGCCCGGTCGCCGCCGCCCGCAAGGTCCTCGCGGCGGGGCTCGACGGTCGCGTCGCGGACGGGGACGCCGAGGTTGCCCGTCTCGGCGACGCCGTGACCGGCAACGGTGACGATGCCGCCTGCCATCGCGTACTTGGCGAGGTGCGGGTGGGTCCACTCGTAGATGTTGTGCGAGATCCCGTAGCGCCAGGCCTGGAGGAACTCGGCGGCGGTCCGGGCGTGGTAGACCTCGTCGAAGTGCATCCGCGCCGGGTCGGCGAGGCGGTAGGTGCGCAGGAACATCGCCGCGACGACCAGGATGATCAGCAGCCACAGGTCCAGGCGGTCGACATGGCCGCGCCGCTCACGATTGAGCAGCGTCGAGCGGTCCGGGCGGAACGGCGTCTCCGACGCGCGGGCCCGCAGCCAGGCGATCGGGCCCATCTCGGTCCATGACGGGCGGTCGTACCAAGCGGGCACGAGGCGCGGGGCCGCCACCCCGGCACCCTGACCCGCGGCTCCCGGCGCGGCGGCGGTCCCGGCGACGGCGACTCCCGCGGCACCGGCTCCGCCCCTGTACCGTTGCGGCCCACCCGGCGCGCGGTCTCCCGCGAGGTCACCCTCCTCGATTCGCCCGCGCTCGAGCTCCGCCGCCAGCGTCCGGTGGGCCTTCGGCCGCAGCTGCAGCACCCCCCAGATGAACGCGGCCGAGTGCATGAACGCCACCACCGTCACGCCGAAGGTCGACCGGATCAGGTCGCCGATCCCCAGCCAGTCCGACACCCCCGGGTTGTCCGGATAGAGCGCGACGAGGACGACGTACATGTTGAGGAACGTCGCGATCCCGGCGACGAGGTACGCGATCTTCCAGCGTGTCGAGAAGGCGAACAGGATCCCAGCGAGGCCGAAGAACGGGAACAGGTACCGCTCGTGGACGCGGGTCGGGGCCGCGAAGAACGCGAGGGCCAGGACGCTGACCCCAACGAGGATCGTGAGCCTGTCCGGCCGCCGCGCGACGACCCAGGCGACGACCGCCGCCGTGCCCAGCAGGAGCGCCGCCCCCACGAGCCCGGCCGGGATCGGCCCGATGGCCCCGACCGCCTCGCCCGGCTTGATCGGCGAGTCCGGCATCCACAGCGCGCCACCCGCGGTGGCCACGCTCTGGCCGTCGACCGGGAACAGCGCCCACCAGTTGTAGGCGTTGACCGTGAGGTACGGGTAGGTCGCGGCGGTGCTGAAGATCAGGCGCAGGAGCGACGACTCGAGGTAGGGCGCCTCGGACGAGATCCCGATGACCGTCAGGCCGAACGGCGCGGAGAGCAGCACCGCCGTCAGAAACCCGATGGCCCCCGTCGTGATGATCCGCTTCCAGCCGATGTCGCGGTGCTCCCAGGTGAACCCCCGCCTGCGCGGCGCCTCCTCGTCGCCGTAGCCGCCCTTTGGCCACAGCGCGCGGCGGATGACGACGACGGCCACGATCGGCACGAGGATCGCGAGTTGGGGCTTGATGAGCGCGGCGATGACCGCGATCACGGCCGCCCGCTCCATCCGGCCCCGCCACAGCTCCCGGACGCCCAGGAGCAGGAACACGGTGCCAACGCTGTCGACCTGGCCCCAGATGACCGAGTCGAACCAGGTGATCGGGTTGAAGATGACAACCGCGGCGGCGATGATGGCCCGGCGGCGAGACACGCCCAGCTCGAGAGCCATCGAGGCCACCAGGTACCCGAGCAGGACGTCCGTGAGGATCGCCGGCAGCTTGATCAGGCTGTCGACGATGTCCTGCGCCACGCCCATGCCGGTGGCGGCCTCGCGCAGGTAGCCGATGGGCCACAGTGCATAGAGGTAGCCCGGCGTGTAATCCGCGTAGGACGCGTTCGCGTAGAAGCCCCACGACCCGAAGTCGCGAAGCGTGTCGGCCCAGTGGTTGAACAGGCCGAGATCGGCGCCGAAGCCGGAGCCGCGGAGCCCTTCGATCCCATATGCCAGAATCAGCCGGAAGATCAGGCCAATTGCCATGAGGATCGCGATCTGGCGGCCGATGCCTCGCCGGAGGGCAGCGTCCGATGTCGACTCCCGGTCGGGCAAACCCGAACCCAGAGCGGTCACGGGGAGCCTCCTGCGCAGCGTGAAGGTGCCGCCGAGTATAGCCGAGGGGCCCGATGGGACTCCCGTGACCCACTCCGCCGTCCGCAACCCGATGAGCTGGCTCGTCGGGCTCGGACTCGTGCTGCTCGCGGGCGCCCTGTACTGGGTCTCGAACCCCGAGCACTACAACTTCTACAACCACTTCGTGTGGCAGGCCGACGCGTACCTCCAGGGCCGCGCCTGGTTCCCGTACCCGGTCCCGGACGGTGGTGGCATCCCGGCCAACTGGTGGTTCCAGGACGTCTACCCGCTGACCCTCGCGGACGGCACCCCCGACGGCCGGGTCCTGCTGCCCTTCCCGCCGCTGCCGGCGATCGTGCTGCTGCCGTTCGTCGCCGTTTGGGGTCTGGCGACGGACCAGGAGGCCGTGGCGATCGGGCTCGGGGCGCTCGGCATCGGGCTCGCCTGGTGGATGCTCGGCGGGCTGCGGTCGCGGATGACGGTCCGCGCGCTGACCACGGTGGTCTTCGCCACGGGCACCGTCTGGTGGTGGGCGACGGCCGTCGGCAGCACCTGGTACCTCGCCCACCTCGTCGCCGCCGACATCGCGCTCGTCGCCGTGGGCGTCGCGCTCCGCCACGATCCCGAGGCCGCAACCCAGCGACCGCGCGACGAGCGACCGGATACCAGCGGCGGGATCCTGGCCGCCGCCTGGCCCCTGGACCGGTCGCAGATCCTCGTCGGGTTCCTGCTCGGGCTCGCCGTCACGGCCCGGCTGCCGCTGATCTTCGCGGCGCCGTTCTTCATCCTGGTCGGCGGGGGCGGGTCCCCGCTCCGGCGCCTGCTGTCCGCAGCGGTCGGCGGGGTGCTGCCGGTGACGGCACTGCTCGCCTACACGTTCCTGACCACGGGCTCGTTCATGCACCCGGGCTACGACTACCAGTACCAGCTCGAGGCGGAGGGCTACGGGGCCCTGGGCTACAACCCCGCGTGGTCCGTGGAGGACGTCCGGTACATCCCCCAGAACCTGGAGATCATGCTGGGGGCGGTGCCGGTCGTCACGCCGGACGTGCTGCCCAACACGCTCGGCATCGGCCCGGACCTGCCGCTGTGCACGGCGCCCGGGGCCCAGCGCTCGCCGTTCGACATCGACTGCCCGCTCGCCGTCCCGATCGACATCGGGACCAGCATCCTCCTCTCCGCCCCGGGGCTGCTGCTCGCGCTCCTGGCGCTGCGCCGGCACGGGCTCGCCCGTCTCGGCCTCGGCACGATCGCCGCGGTCCTGCTCATCGTGACGTTCAACCTCGCGCACTTCTCGCAGGGCTGGGTCCAGTGGGGCTACCGGTTCTCGCTCGACTTCCTGCCGTTCCTGCTGCCGATGGTCGCGCTGGGCGCTGCCCGGCCATCGGACGGGCGCGTGCGGATGATCGCGCTGGTGCTGCTCCTCGCCGGCGGCGTCATCAACCTGTGGGGCGTGACCTGGGGCCAGCTCCTTGCGTGGTAGCCGGCTCGCCGGGTTCGGGGTGGGCCTGGTCGCGCTCCTCGTGTTCCGAACCACCCTGCTCCCCGGTGTCTTCGCCTGGGACACCGGGGAGGCCCAGGCCGTCCTCCCGCTGATGGGAACGATGCATCCCACGGGCTTCCCGGCCTACGTCGTGATCGGCTGGCTGGCGTCCGTGGTGCTGCAGCCGCTCGGTGACCCGGCCTTCCGGACGAACCTCCTCTCGGCGATCCTGGTCGCGACCGCGGTCGGCGTCACCGTGCCGCTCCTGCGCCGGCTCGCGGTCCCGCTGCCGGTCGCCGCGGCGGCGGCCCTCGCGCTCGCGCTCACGCCCATCGTCTGGAGCATCTCCACAGCCGCCGACGCCCACGCGCTGCACATCGCCCTGGTCGCGGTCCTCGTGACGGCACTGGTCCGCTGGGGCCGGCTCGTGACGCTCCGCGAGACGAGCCCGGGCGATCGCGCGGCGGCGGGGCGGGCGGACCGCGGGATCGTGCTGGCAGCGGCGCTGTTCGGCGTGGCCCTGGCCAACCACGGGCTCGCGATCCTGCTCACTCCGGCGGTCGGCGTGTTCGTCCTGGCGACGGATCCCGGCGTCCTGCGCCGCCCGAAGCTGATCCTCGCCGCGCTGGGTGCATGCTTCGGCGTCGCGGCCCTGCTGTACCTCGAGCCGCCACTCCGCGCCGGCCCATTCCGGGCGCCGCTCGTCTACGGGCACCCGGACACGTGGAGCGGCTTCTGGGAGATCCTGCTGGCGCGCCAGTTCCAGGGCGACGTCGGGGGCCTGCTCACGGACCTCGGGCCCAAGGCCACCGACCTCGTGCGCTTTGCGTTCGCGCAGCTGGGCGTGCTCGTGGTGCTCCTGCCGCCGGCGTTCCTGGTCACGGCGAGCCGCCACCCGCGGTACGCGCTGCTGTCGGGGACCGCCGTGGTCGTCACCTGCGTGTTCGCCGCCTCGTATCAGAATGCCAACATCGGCCGCTACTACCTCGGGCCCGCGCTGTTTGCCTGGTCCTGGCTCGCGATCGCGGCCGGCTCCGTCGTCGACTCCGTGTTCGCCCGGGCGAGCGACGACGACGAAGCCGCCTTCGACACCCCGCCCGGTCCCCACGGCCTCACGCTGCGCACGAGCGTCGCCGTCG
>JANNHX010000105.1:0-7987 GCA_031404615.1 Chloroflexota bacterium | reverse complement strand
GCTCCATGCGCCCGGGCACGCCGCGGACGCCCTCCAGGCCATCCCTGACGGCGGCCGGGTCGAGACCCAGCCCCTCGCCCAGCGCGACGACCGCCAGCGCGTTGTGGACGTTGAAGCGGCCGGCAAGCCGGAGCGCGAGCGATCCCGCGCCGGACGGGGCGGCGTAGCGGATCCGCAGGCTGTGTGCGTCCTCCTCCACGCCGGTCGCGTGCACGTCCGCGGCGGGGTCCGTGCCGTAGGTCAGGACCGCGGCGCCGGCCTCGCGGGCGGCAGCCTCGAACCAGAAGGACGCGGCGTCGTCACTGTTGAGCACCGCGGTCTTGGGCCACGGGCGGTCGGCGACGGACTTGGACGGGTTCTCCGGCCCCTGCTCAAGTGCGGCGAACAGGCGCAGCTTGGCCGCCCGGTAGCGCTCGAAGGTGCCGTGGAGGTCGAGATGCTCGTGGGTCAGATTTGTAAAGATCGCGGCGTCGTAGGCGATGCCCAGGACCCGCTCCAGCTCCAGGGCATGGGACGTCGTCTCGAGCACCGCTGCGGCATTGCCGTTGGCCGCCATCGCGCGCAGCGTGGCCTGCAGCTCCGGGGCGCCGGGGGTCGTGACGTGCGCCTCGTGGCGCTCACGGGCGTCGCCCACCTTCGTCTCGACCGTGCCGATGAGCCCGGTGCTGACCCCGGCCGCCTCGAGGGCCGCCAGCGCGAGGAACGAGGTCGTCGTCTTGCCATCCGTGCCGGTGATCCCGACCACGCCGATGTCATGCGACGGGTCGCCGGACCACCACGCGGCGGCGCGGGCGAGGGCCGGCCGGGCCGCGCCCACCACGAGCTGCGGCATGTGGCTGCCGGGGACCGGACGCTCCACGATCGCGGCGGCGGCCCCGGCCGCGGCGGCCCGGGCGACGTAGTCGTGACCGTCGACGTGGAACCCGGGCAGTGCGACGAACAGCGTGCCCGCGCGGACCTCGCGCGAGTCCTCCGCGACGCCGGTCACCGCGATGTCCGCGAGGGCGGCGATGCCGGCCGGCCGGTCCGCGGCTCGCGCGCCGGTCACGAGCCCGGCGGCGTCGAGGCGCGCGAGCAGGCCCGCGAGGGCGCGCGGCTCCGCCGGCGCCGCCTCGGCGATCAGCCGTTCCACGGAGGTGGGCTCCGCGCTCACCGGTCCCCGCTCCCCCGCCCCAGGGTCCGGGCAAGCTTCGTCGTCGCGCGGCCGGCGGTGTAGCGCCAGGCCCGCGCCACGCGCTCCTGCGCCCCGGCCATCTCCAGCCACTCCGCTCCGAAGGAGCGCTTGTGCTCGTAGAGCCCGTAGGTCGGCTCGCCCTCAACCGGGACACGGCGCGCCCCCGCGAGGTCCACGCCGCCCAGGTCCATCTCGGCTCGTCGTTCCGCGACCGCGAGCTGGATCGCGCGCCAGCGCAGGAGGTGCATCGCGCCCGGGTGCTCGCGGCGGCGCTCGGCGCGGTCCGCGGAGTGCTGGGTGGACAGGCGGGAGCCGTGGCGGTACAGGACGAGACCGCCCAGCACGTCGCCGTCGACGGCCTTCTCGCGGGCCTCGAGGTAGACGAGGTGCCCGGCCGCGAGCGCGCGGCGCCACCAGGTGGTGAACTCCGCCGGTCCCGCGAACCCGAACCCGCGCCGGTCGCCGGTGGCGCGCAGCAGCGTGTAGAACCGGTCCAGGGCCGCGGCACCGTCCTCCGTCGCGCGGATGGCGCCCTCGAGGTCCGAGGTCGCCGCGTCCCAGCGCACCACGACCACGCCGTCGCGCTCCGCCCGGCGGATCCGCTGGCGGGTGGCCTTCGCGATGCCGTCGAAGACCGGGGCGGCGTCACCGTCGGCGGGGAGGGCCAGCGCCATCCGGTGGCGCGAGGGCTGGATCTCCGGGATGGCGTGGAACCCGGCGCCGGCGAGGGCGGCCGCGTACGGTCCGTCGTCCGCGGCGACCTCGGGATCCGCGGCGAGGACGTCGATCCCCGCGGCGTCCAGGTGGGCCGCGATGGCCGCGAGGGCCTTGCCCGTCCGGGCGCCCGCCTCAGAGCCAGCGACCCAGGGCGTGCCGGGCACCACGGGGCCGCGCGGGACGTAGGCGGAGCCGCCGGGCAGCCAGGGCCAGCGGCGGACCAGCACGAGCGCCCGCGCGTCGCCGACGGCGAGGTGGCGCGGCTGCCAGCCACCGGCCGCACGATGCTCGGCCCAGGCGCGCGACTGGAGGACGTGCCCGCCCGGCGCATCGACCGCGGCCGCGTCCCAGCCGTCGAGCGCGGGCCCGGCAAGCTCGCGGACCTCCGCGTCGGCCGCCGTCACGCGTCGCCCCCGGCGTCGCCCCCGTAGCCCGCGGCCGTCGTGCCACCCGCGCCGCGCAGGCCGTGGCGCATGCGCTCGACCCGCACCCGGGCCCGCTGCGCCACGGCGTACGTCGTCCGCCCGAACGCGTCGAGCACGAGGTCCCAGGCCCCGATGTAGCGGATCTCCCGCCCGCCGAACCCGGTCTTGAAATGGTCGATGCCCGCGTGGGCGAGGCCCCACAGGTCGTAGCTCGTGGCGCCGGCCTCGCGTGAGCTGCGAATGGCCTCCCACTTGAGCAGGTAGTTTGCCCGCGACTCGGCGCCGGCCTGGGTCATGCCGCCGTAGGGCTCCACGACCCGCGTCCCCGCACGCACGAGGAACAGCGTCGCGACGGGCTCGCCGCCGGG
Source organism: Chloroflexota bacterium (assembly GCA_031404615.1). Classification (GTDB taxonomy): domain Bacteria; phylum Chloroflexota; class Limnocylindria; order Limnocylindrales; family CSP1-4; genus CAIXZV01. The sequence continues at coordinate 5,303 of JANNHX010000105.1, read as the reverse complement.
CAGCTGCGCGAACAGGAGGCGCGCGTGGCCGCTCGGGCCGTAGGTGTCCCACGCGTCGCGGTACGCCGACTGGGCGCGGATCAGGAAGCCCGCCCGGTCCGCGGTCTCGCGGTAGATCCGGTAGAAGTCGTCGAGGCGCTCCGGGCCCGCCTCGGTGATCATCACGCCGCCGGTCCGGGCCTTGTTGACGTACTGGCGCCACTTCTTGCGCAGGTCGCCCCACAGGACGGCCTCGTCCGGGACCAGGTCGATGATTCGGGTGCTCACAGGCTGGATCGCGGCGGCGGGCTGCCAGCCGGCGGCGCGCAGGGCAGAGGTGACCGCATCGCCCTCGTCGACACCGGCGCCACGCTCGATCTCGGGATCGATGCGCAGGTGGCTGACCCGGGCGCCCTCGCGGAGCCCGGTGCGGGCAAGCCCGGTGAAGCGCTCGATCGAGGCGGCGTCCCAGCGGTCGAGCAGCGGGCCGCGCGGCGCGTAGGCAAAGGCCCACGGCAACGGCCCGGGGCGGCGGAGCAGCACCTGGGAGCCCACCCCAGCCTCGGGGTCATGGAGCCGCCGCGAGGTCCAGCCGTTGACGGCCTTGACCCTGGCCCACGCCGTGAGCTGGAGGTAGGAGCCCAGCGGGTTGGCCTCGACGACAGCGTCCCATGTGGCCGGGTCCGGGTCGGCGCGCACGGGGAGCCCCCCGGCGGCCTGGCGCGCGGTCATGCGCGTCCACGCCGTGCAATGAGGTCCACCACGACGCCGACGATAGTGCGGAGCTCCGCGATCCGCAACGCGAAGGCCCCGGCGACGATCACAAGCCCGCCGGTCGCGACCGCCAGGCCGGCCCGCAGGACGAGCAGCACGAAGCCCGGGTCCTCGCCCCAGGCGCCGAGCAGGACCTGCTCGATCCCGTAGCCGACGGATGCGCCGGCGAGCGTCACGAGCAGCGTCCTGACCATCACCCAGCCGACGTACGCGACGCCCGCGCCGTAGCCCGGCACGCGGCCGCGCAGGAAGGCGACGAGCGCGATCGTCTCGAGCCATGCCGACACCGCGATCGCGAGCGCGAGGCCGTTCAGCCCGAGCGGCCCGACGAAGACGTTGGCGAGCAGGATGTTCGCCGCCACCGCACCCAGCGCGGCAAGCACCGGCGTCTTCGTGTCCTTGAGCGCAAAGAAGGCCCGGGCCAGGACGGCGATCAGCGAGTGTGCCGTGAGCCCGACGAGGAACACCGCCAGCGCGAGCCCGGTCGCCTCGATGGCGTTCTCGCTGATGCCGGCGACGCCGAACAGGATCCGGACGAGGTCCTCCGAGACGACGATCCCCAGGCCTGCGATCCCGATCATGACGAAGCCGAGGATCGCGAGACCTCGGACGAGGAGGCGCGTGAAGCCCTCCGTCGCGCCGTCGGCGGCCGCGCGGGAGAGCGAGGGCAGCAGCACCACGCCGAGCGGGACCCCGATCACCCCGATCGGGATCTGGAGCATGCCGAAGCTGAAGTTGAAGACCACGACCGCCTGGGTGCCGAGCGTCGTGGCGAGGCTGGTGATGACGAGGAACACGAGCTGTGTCGCCCCGAGCCCGAGGGCCCTCGGGACCATGAGCAGGAGCGCGAGGCGCGCCTGGTCGTCGGACACCTCGAGGCGGGGGCGGATGCGCACGCCCATCCGCACGATCGCGGGCGCCTGGACGAGCACGTGCCCGATCGCGCCGGCCACGACGCCGACGGCGAGGCCGGCGAGGCCCATCGACTCCGCGAGGAACACCGCCCCGCCGATCATCCCGAGGTTGTAGACGAGCGGCGCGAGGGCCGCGGCCGCGAACCGCCCGCGCGAGTTGAGTGCGCTGGTCATCACCGCGCCCAGGGCGAGGAACAGCGGCGAGAGCATCATGATCCGGGTCAGCTCGGTGGTCTCCGCGAGCAGCGCCCCATCGAACCCGGGCGCCATGAGGGCCACGAGCTGCGGGGCGACGAGCATGGCCACCGCGACGAGGACGAGCAGGAGCGAGAGCATCAGCGTCGTGACGGTGGACACGACGCGCCACGCCCGTGCCTCCTCGTCCTTCGCGAGGAGCGAGGCGATGATCGGGATCAGGGCGGACGAGAGGGCGCCCGCGGCGACGAGCTGGAACAGGAAGTCCGGGATCCGGAACGCGGCGAAGAACGGGGCGAGCTGTCCGTCCGCGGGGAATGCGGAGGCGATCACGATCGTCCGGACGTAGCCCAGGATGCGGGACGCGAGGAACAGCACCGTGACGATGAGCCCGGCCCGCGCCAGGGCCCGGGTCGTTGACGAGCCCGGTCGTGCTGCCTCTTCCGTCGCGTCCTCGGCCGCCCCTTCGGCGGTGACCGTCGCTTCGTCCATCAGGGGGTCGCCCGGGCGCGGGGATGCGCCATGCGATAGGCGTCGCGCAGGCGCCCCGGCGAGACGTGCGTGTAGACCTGGGTCGTGGCCAGGCTCTCGTGGCCCAGGAGCTCCTGGACGACCCGCAGGTCCGCGCCGCCCTCGAGCAGGTGGGTGGCGAAGGAGTGCCGCAGGGTGTGCGGGCTGACGCCCTCGGGCAGGCCCGCGAGCCGGCACAGGCGGTCAAGGCGCATCCGGAGCCCCCTGACGCCCAGCGCACCACCGTGATGGTTCAGGAAGACGGCCGGTGGCACCCCGGCGTCCGCCGGGCGGCGCGCGGCCAGCACGGGGCGCGACTCGTCGAGATAGGCGCGCAGGGCCTCGCGGGCGGGGCGGCCCAGCAGCCCGACACGCTCCTTGCGGCCCTTGCCCATCACCCGCAGCTCCCCACGCCGCAGGTCGAGGCTGCCGGGGTCCGCGGCGGCGAGCTCGCTGATGCGCAGGCCGGCGGCGTAGGCGGTCTCGACGAGCGCCCGGTCGCGCAGCGCGATGGCTCGGGCAAGGTCCGGATCACGGCGGGCGGTCCGCGAGGTGCCGGCCGCGGCGGCCTCTAGGTCATCGTCGACCGCGGCAAGGAGCGCCTCGACCTGCTCGATCTCGAGGACCTTCGGCAGGCGGCGCGGCAGGCGCGGCGTGGCGACGGCGCCCCACGGATCCCCGGGCGCGATCCCGGCCCGGGCGCTGTAGCGGTGGAAGGCGCGGATCGCGGCCATGCGCTGCGCGACCGACGTCTTGGCGTGGCCCTCGGAGAGCTCGGCAAGGTAGCTGCGGAGCGTGGAGCGGCCCGGATCGTGCCAGTCCGCGCCGTGGGCCTCGAGCCAGGCAAGGTATGCGGCGACGGTCGCCCCGTAGGAGCGGCGGGTCTCGGGGGACGTGTCGCGTGCCTCGAGCGAGCGCATGAAGGCGGAGAGGGCCTCGGGGCCGGTCACGGGACCCGCGTCCCGGTGGGGCGCGTCCCGGTGGGGCGCGTCCCGGGCGCCAGGGGGTTCACGCGCTCTTGCGCCGAGACCCGGTAGCCGTGCGCGTGGTCCCGCTGGTCCGGGTGGGGCGCTTCGCGCCGGCCGCGCCAGCGGGTGCTCCCCCACGCCGTCCGCCGCGCGCCGGCCGCTCGAGGGCCGCCGGGTTGGCCGGGCCACCCTCGAGGCGAAGCCCGACGACGCTCCCCTCGGGGAGCTCCACCGTCGCGCCGCAGGTCATGCAGATTCCCGCCTCGCCCTTGCGTGCCACCCCGCCCCGACCATCGGCGTGGGCCGCGTCCGGGACGTCGTGCAGGGCGCCCGTGGGCTCGTCGTTCGTCGTGAAGTCACACTTGGGGTAGCCGGAACACCCCCAGAAGACGTTTCCGGTGCGCCGTGCGCGACGCGCGACCAGCTGCCCGTCCGCGTTCTTGGGACATGCGACCGAGAACGGCAGTGGATCGGGCGGCGGCGGCCCGTCCTTCTTGATGTACGTGCAGTCCGGGTAGCGCGAGCAGCCCACGAACGCCCCGAAGCGGCCACGCTTGGTCGCGAGGACGCCCTCCCCGCACTGCGGACAGGCCTCGCCGTCGCCCTCCAGTCTGGGGGCCTCCTCGCCGGGGAGCGGGCGGGTCTCCTTGTGGTCCGGGTAGGTCGAGCAGGCGAGGAACTTCCCGTTGCGCCCGAGGCGGATCACCATCGGGTGGCCCTCGGAGCAGACCTCGTCGGTCGCCTCGGTGGTGATGTCGGCCCGCTTGACCTCCTTGCGGACGGTGTCGACGCGGAGCTTGAGCGGCCCGAAGAAGTCCCGCAGCAGGGGCACCCACTCGCGCTCGCCGCGGGCGACCTCGTCGAGCTCCTCCTCCATGCCGGCGGTGAACGCCAGGTCGACGTACTCGCTGAAGTACTTGACGAGGAAGTCCGTGACGATCTCGCCGATCTCCTCGGGGCGGAGCCGGCGCTCCTCGACGCGGACATAGCCGCGGTCCACGATCGTGGAGATCGTCGCCGCGTACGTCGACGGACGGCCGATCCCGTGCTCCTCGAGCGCCTTGATCAGGGTTGCCTCGGTGTAGCGCGGCGGCGGCTCGGTGAAGTGCTGGCCGGGCGTGACTGACTCGACCGCGGTGACGTCACCTTCGCGCAGGGCCGGCAGCGAGCGGTCCGTCTCCTCGGCGGCGTCATCGGTGCCCTCGGTGTAGACCGCGGAGAAGCCGTCGAACAGGGTCCTGGTCGCCGAGGCGCGCAGGCGGTAGTCGCCGGTCACGAGCTCGATCGTGGTGGTCTCGAGCTCCTTGGGCGCCATCTGCGACGCGATCGCGCGCTGCCAGATCAGGCGGTAGAGCTTGTAGGCCTCGGGCTTGAGGTGCTTCTGCAGCGACTCTGGGTCACGCAGGAACGAGGTCGGCCGGATCGACTCGTGCGCCTCCTGGGCGCCCTTGGCCTTGGTCTTGTAGGCCTGGCCGCCGGCGACGGTGTAGCGCGGCCCGAAGCGCTCCGCGATCACACCCTGCGCCTCGACCATGGCGACCTTGGCGATGGCCACCGAGTCGGTTCGCATGTAGGTGATCAGGCCGACGTGGCCGTCGGAGGTCTCGACGCCCTCGTACAGGTTCTGCGCGACCGACATCGTGCGCTTGGGGCTGAAGCCGAGCTTGCGGCTCGCCTCCTGCGCCAGGGTGCTGGTCGTGAACGGCGGCGACGGCTTGCGCCTGGACGGCTTGGCGGCCACGGACTCGACGACCGGGCGGCTGCCGCGCAGGGCGCTCGCGTGCTGCTCGGCGGTCTCGCCATCGCCGATCTCGACAGGCTCGCCGCCGATGCGGGCGACGTCCGCGGCAAAGGTGGTGCCATCCGCGGTGGCGAGCAGCGCCTCGAGCGTCCAGTACTCGCGGGCGGTGAAGGCACGGATCTCGCGCTCCCGCTCGACGACCATCCGGACCGCGACGGACTG